>JBOHJQ010000115.1:0-8684 GCA_050728655.1 Methylocella sp. | reverse complement strand
GTACACGCGCCCGGGTCGTGCAATTGGCAGTCACCTCAAGGGCTTCGATCTTTCGACAGGCGATGGCAAGATAAGCGCGCAACTCCCAGGCAAAACGAATCTCTGCAACGACATGACCGTTGCCAGCGACGGGACGGTATACGTTACGAATTCGCTCAGGCCACAAATCCTGCAATTGAAGCCGGGCGAAAAAGCTCTAGAAGTTTGGGTCGAAAATAAGCAGTTTCAACCTCGGAGCGGCATTGGCCTAGATGGTATCGCCATTGGGGGCGATGGCAACATCTACGTCAATACGTTCAACGGCGGCGACTTTTTCCGTGTCGAGGTCGAGGACGGCAAGGCAGGCGCCGTCACGAAACTTGAAACGTCGCGTCCACTGAAACTGCCGGATGGGCTACGGCTCGTCAGCGGACAGAGTTTCCTCATGGTGGAGGGAAGCGGCTCGCTCGATCGCGTCACCGTCAATGGCGATAGGGTTACCATCGACACCATCAAGGACGGGCTCAATGAGCCAACCGCCGTTGCAAAGGTGGGCGGCACAGCTTGGGTCACGGAAGGTCAGCTGTCGCGTCTCTTCGGCGCGAAAGACAATGGCCCACGCCTTCCGTTCGAAATCGTGCCGGTTGCTGTAGGGAACTAGGGCACGCACGGCTCGGACTGTCAGTCGCTGACTGGAGCATGTTCGGAGAAAGTCGATCGACTTTTTCGATTAGAAGATGCTCCAACTCATTTAATCTGAGCGATTCCTCTTCGATCAGATGAGCCCATCTGATCGGCAAGCGCTCTAAGGCGCCGGTCACGGCTTGGGTGCTGGGATTTCGGGAGATAATGATGCAGATCGCGGTTCAAAAACATGAACGGATTACCATAGGCTTGATTGTACTTGCTGTCACAGCTCAGCTTGGCCCAACTTGGGTCCTTGCTGAGACGCTTTCGCACAAACCGACGACATCGTGCTCGGGCGGGGGAGGCGGTATTACACTGCCCAAGGGCTTCTGCGCGACGATATTTGCCGACAACATCGGACACGCTCGCCAACTTGTCGTCGCTCCCGACGGGACGGTTTTCGTCAACACGTGGAGCGGCGTTTACTACGGCAACGATACGCCACACGAGGGTGGATTTCTCGTTGCGTTGAAGGACACCAAAGGCACTGGCCAAGCAGACGTGAACGTCCGCTTTGGCCAAGCTTTTGCGGCAGGTAGCCACGGCGGTACAGGCATCGCCCTCTACAAGCATTGGCTCTACGCTGAAGTTAATGACCGTATCCTTCGCTATGGATTGAAGGAGGGCGAAGCTGCGCCAACTGGTGAGGCGGAGACTATTCTCAGCGGCATGCCGATCAATGGCGACCATCCGATGCATCCTTTTATCATTGATGCAAAGGGCAACCTGTTCGTATCGATGGGATCGGCGACAAATGCCTGTGAGGTGAAGAACCGCATGCCCCATTCGCTCGGCAACGAGCCGTGCACCGAGCTTGAAACCCGGGCCGGTATTTGGAAGTACGACGCTAACAAAACCGGTCAGGTCTTTTCGGCAAAGGAGCGTTATGCCAGCGGCATCAGAAACGGCGAGGGGTTCGACTTCGACACTTCAGGCCGGTTGCTTGTCACCCAGCACGGTCGCGATCAACTGCGCGAGGATTGGCCCGAACTCTACACCACCGAACAGGGCTTTGAGCTTCCGGCTGAGGAAGTGATGATCGTCAAAGACGGCGCCTGGTACGGCTGGCCGAATTGCTATTTCGATCCGACGCTGAAGAAGCTGGTGCTGGCTCCAGAGTACGGCGGCGATGGGGGCAACAAGATCGGCGTTTGCGACAAGGCCGAACCGCCATTGGTTGTGTTTCCGGCGCACTGGGCGCCGAACGATCTCAAGCTCTACAAAGGCACGCAGTTTCCAAAGTCCTACGTTGGCGGCGCGTTCATCGCTTTCCATGGCTCGTGGAACCGGGCACCGGGTCCGCAGGAGGGCTACAACGTCGTCTTCCAGCCGCTGGCCAACGGCAAGCCGTCGGGCAACTTTGTGATCTTCGCCGATGGGTTTGCCGGGGAGCATAAGGATCCGGGCCGGGCGCTGCACCGTCCGTCCGGAGTAGCTTTAGGAGCCGATGGGCTCTACATCTCCGATGACAAGGCGGGGCGGATCTGGCGGGTCACGTTCAATGGTGATCCGAGCGTTACGGACGTAGAGGCCGCACCGTCGCCAACTTTAGAAGCCAAGGCATCGCCGGAAGTTCTACCTCCAGAAGGCATCCACCCTGACGCCGGCACAGGCTCGGCCCCTTTACCGGTTCCGCCAGGAGCGACAAGCGAGCAGGTCGCCCTCGGGAAGAAGATTTTTCACGGCGAAGCCGGGGGCGCAACCTGCGCCGGTTGTCACGGTTCCGAGGGCGTCGGCACTCCAGTCGGCGCCGATCTCAGGAGCGGAACTTGGCTCTGGGGCGATGGCAGCCTAGCGGCCATCACCGAAACGATCAAAGTTGGCGTGCTCGAGCCAAAGCAGCACACCGGTGCCATGCCGCCGATGGGCGGTGTGGCGCTTTCTGACGAAAACCTTAAGGCGGTCGCGGCCTATGTGTGGTCCTTGGGTCACAAAGGCGAGAAAAACTAGCCCGGATTTTTAGTCCGAGTATGAAGCCAATGGGCGTGATCAGCGCCTCCATGCTTACGCCAGTGTCATTCCCCGCCGCGGCCGTGGCCCCTACCCTGAGCCGCGCGCGCCGGAGGCGCAACGTTACCGGGTTTGTCCACCGTTGGTTTTGACATCCACGCATCCGAACGCTTAGGGCCCAATACCAAATCGAATAACCAGCGGAAATAGCGCCATAAAAACCATCTGTGCCAGGCTGGTTTGCGGCTCATGAGCGTGAAGAGTTCGCCGTCATCCTGATTGGTCAAAGGCCGCCGCCAAACTTGCTGAGCCGTGAAGGGCGCCCGCCAGACCTCAAATCTCTGGCCTACGGCCGCCGAGCTTTGGCAGAGGGTGAGCGCTGCATTAACGGTCTTGGGATCCAAAACCGCCGTCTTGGCAAGTCCCGCGACACTGCGCAAGTCGTAGGCCGGATTGATAAGTTCAGCCAGGACGAGCCTAATATCGTCACCATCGAGGTCCGGGTGCGGCGGCAATTCCCAGCCTTCAATCATGTCGCGTCGCACAAGATCGGCGAGCATGAAAGCTTTCACGAAGTTTAGCACCTTGTCGCGGATGAGGCCGATGCCGCGGGGAAATGGCCGCACGGCGAGCCCAAGCAAAACATACAAAAGACCCGTCACATTCTGCGCTAGCAATCTCGGCGCCACCGCGTCGAAGCGCTCGCCGATGCGCATTTGCAATGCGTCAAAACGAGCCTGCGTAATGCGCGGCCATGCTGGCAAGACCACTTCTGCCTTGGCGGTGCCGAACAGCGGAATGACCGGATAAGCAACAGGCATATCTTGTGATGGAATGGCCATAAATGTAGGATGCGAGTGCGCTCCCTCCCCCTCCATCCAGCGCTTAATCATTTCATTTTCCGGTGGCAGCGCGAAGGTGTCCTGAAGAAACCGCTGGCAATTGCGGCGGCCGAGCTGGAAATCGTGATCGCGGAAGCTGCGCGCAACAAACCCGCCGAAGCCGCCGAGGAGGCCGCTTGCGATGCCATAACGTTGCTCCTTGCCGTCGCTTGTGACCCGGCTCGGGCCGATCAAATAACGGCTGCCTTGCTTAGCATTGGCCGCGAGCACGATTTCGCTCGGCTTGAAGCGGGCTTGATCAATCAAGGCGGGCAGCAGCGCGGAAAGGATGTTCACAACGTCAGGTCTCGGCTGGCCTTCGGGCTTGATCGGTTTCAGCTCGGGGAAAGGCGAGACCATGATGACCGCGCGATCAACCCTGTTGAGATCAGACTCGATGCGCTGGTCCATTTTGTCCCGGTCTTTCAGCGAAAAACGGGCATATTCGAAAGGATCGTTGTCGATGATCCCGCCGTCCGCCGTCGTAAACCAGAATGGGTCCTCGGTGAGCACGTTCGGCAACCAAGCTGGAGGCATGGTGAGATCGCCGCGGAGCGCGTCGAGGGGTAACAAGCGACCCTTATATTCGTCAGGGTTGGAATCCCCACCGAGCGTCGCGCCGATCAAGCGCGGAGCTAGCCCCACCGGAAAGGCTGCCGACGCGAGAGCGCAGACCGCATAATCCTTCCAATTCGACTTGCCGGGATCGGGATCTGGTGCGACGAGGCACTCGGCCTTGAGTTCGCGCTTCTGGTCATGGTCGGCAAAATAGCTCTTGCTGTTCTCGTCATCCCACGTGCCCAATCCGGTCACGGCATAGTGCACGCGGTCGGCATGAGAGATCATGTGATAACAGTTTTCGCCGTTAGCGCCGCTCCTGGGCTTAGCGCTGCCGCCGAAGGGAACCGAATAAGGGATGCCGCGCAGGTTAGACAGCGTCAGATAGATGTGCAGGGTTTTTGAGATATAGGGGCGTGGCGAGTCCGTGACCCGCTTGACATCGAGCGCGGCGCGCGCGATCGCGTCGAGCAGACGCGCATTAAGAAGCGATGCCACTCGCTGAGAGCCGCCCTCGTCGCCCGGAATGCCGTGCGTGCGGGAAAAGTCATCGGCAGCTGCTGGAGTCTCGTTGAGATCGCTCGCTTGCAGGAAATCGATCGTCTCCTCGCCTTCGGCGACGAGACCGGGCTTGACCACCCAAGCCTCGTAGAGCTTCGGCAGGTAACACTTGATTTTCTGCTCGCCGTCGCGGTGAGTGTCGAAGTCTACTGAATTCTGATCCGCGTCAGCAAGAGCGAGGGCGCCGATCGCAGCAGTAATCGCACCAGCCGAAGCGCCGGACATGGCCTTGATGCCAACAAAATGCCTCGGGATCGAGCCCGTATCCTGCCCTTTCTCCAGGTTTTTTCCAAGTCTCGCATTCTCCCATTCATCGAGCGCCTGGATTAGAAAATCGAAAACCCCCGCGGTGTAGGCCCCGGCGGATATTGCCCCCGACATGGCGAGAGCGATCTGAAATTCTCCGTCTGATTTCACCGCCATCCTGTCCCCGCGAATTATCAGCTGCCGGTCATCGCTTGGGCGGCCATTCCCTAGAGCATATGAAGAACCATGCGAAAACAACGTGAAGTCACGAGTCCGCGGCCCCGCCGTGGCCGGTGTTGGACCGATTTCGCCGACGGCGGCTTTGTCGCTTGGCAGAAGCTTCCGCATTTTGAATGAGATCATTTGTAAATGCAAATGTCGATTTTCCTTTTACGTCCACTAGAGATTAATCGGCTCAAGCAGGCGGGAGCCTTTCTCCCTTGCACGGCGCGGCGGGCTGGGTCACACTGGCTCGTCGAGGAGAGTCGCATGCAAGGTATCGTCGCCGCGCTAATTTGGACGGCTATTCTGGTCCTGCCGGATTTGGCATCGGCAAAGCCTGATGGCGTGCCGCGTTTCGCCGTCGTACGCACATGCCAGGAAGCGCAAGCCTATACCGGCGACGACAAGAATCTCGCTTATCGCGGTTGTATGAAGGACGAGAACGACGCGCGCGCGGAACTCGCGCGAAAGTGGGCGCATTTTAAGCCAGGCGACCGCAAGGATTGCGTCGCGCAAGGCGCTACGCCCGTGCCAAGCTATGTGGAACTCTTGACCTGCCTCGAAATGAGCGAAGAGGCCGAGGCTCTTTATAACCCGGACGGCACCCGTCGCGACAAGCCGCAAGGCGGCGCCGTCCAGGGCAAGTCCGGCCAGGACCAAGCTGCGCCATTCAGCGCCGCGCCGCCGCCGGTGCCTGAATCCGGCGACGTTAAGAAGCCAGACTGAAGCGCTCTCGCGCCGGGGCCCGGCGTTTGTGTACCAAGCGACGGTTGCACAAAAAAGAGGCGAAGATACTTTGCGTATCTCCGCCCCTTTAAGTCCTGTCCATAACCTGTCCTTTGCCCTTACCTTCTTTATGAAGACTACACCACATTGTGGTGTTGGGGCGATAGACCAGGCGTCCTCCCAAGACTTGGACTACTGCGCCGAACTTATTACGGCTTCGACCCTGAACGGCTCAGACCACAACCATAGCTCACGCGAAAGGCAATGTCACGCACAATTAGGCAGAATGTAACCAAACAAGCAAAAATGTGAAGATATTTTTGGCACCGACGGATTTTCGAGATGCCGCGAATTTCTTATCGCCGCGGCGTAGCGGGACCTGATAAATGGGTCTTCGGCCGCGGGGCGAACCATGACGAAGATGCCGCCTGATAAGCTACTTCCGTCGCAAGGCACCGGCCCGGCCGTCAGCCTCAAAGGCCCTGGCCTCGGCGGACGCATTCGCAATTGGTTCCTGACCGGAGTGATCGTCGCCGGTCCACTTGCGACGACCGCCTATATCGTCTGGTGGTTCGTCGATAGCATCGATAGTTCGGTCAAGCACCTCGTCCCGGTGCGGTTTTGGCCGGATAATTTTTTGCCGCTCCAATTGCCCGGGCTCGGCGTGGTTTTCGCATTTCTTGGGCTCACGCTTCTGGGCTTTCTTGCCGCCAACCTCGCGGGCCGGAGTTTAATCAGGCTCGGGGAGGCGACACTCGCTCGCATGCCGATAGTCCGTTCGATCTATAAAGGCGCGAAACAGATCTTCGAAACCGTGTTTTCTCAATCCGGCGCGACGTTCCGCAAGGTGGGGATGATCGAGTACCCGGGCAAGGGTAAATGGTCCCTTGTGTTCATTTGTACGCCGCCTGGCGCAATCATCGCCGGGCATCTTTCAAACGAGGAACATATTTCGGTTTTTCTGCCCTGCACGCCCAACCCCACAACAGGGTTTTACTTTTTTCTGCCGTCGCGCGATGTCATTGAACTCCCCATCAGCCCAGACGAAGCGGTCAAGCTGATCGTCTCTTGCGGCGTCATCCAGCCCGACACTCACGCGGTTGTTGCCGAAACAGGCAGGCAGCGCGAGCGTGCTTCCGCGTGAGGCCGCGCGGCGTTTCCAAACAGAGCGTGCCGGTCGCAGCTAAACCTGAAACGATCGCGCTAGCATTTGACCTCCTGCGTTGGGGTGGCTAACACCAAAGCGCGCCGCGGGACCGCCGCGCGCGCGTTTAACCGCGCGGATGCGCCATGGCTGTTTATACCGAAGTCAACGAGGCGGATCTTGCCGGCTTTCTTGGCGACTACGATCTTGGCCACGTGCTGGCCCTGAAAGGAATTGCCGAAGGGGTTGAGAATTCCAATTATTTTTTGCACGCCGACGCCGGCTATTTCATCCTCACGCTCTATGAAAAGCGGGTCGACGAAAGAGACCTGCCGTTTTTCCTTGGCCTCATGGAGCATCTCTCCGGTCACGGACTAAATTGCCCGCAACCGGTGAAGAACAGGCATGGCGGCGCGCTCGGCAGGATCGCCGGCCGCCCGGCGGCAATCGTGACTTTTCTCGAAGGCATGTGGCGCAGAAGCCCCAGCGTCCACTGCTGCGCCGCCGTAGGCGAGGCGCTTGGCAAGCTGCATCGGGCCGGCGCCGGCTTCGCCGGATATCGTCCCAATGCCTTGGGCCTCGAAGCCTGGCCGGCCCTCTTCGCCGAGGCGAGCATGCGGGCCGATGAAGTGCGGCCAGGCCTCGCCGCGGAAATCGCGAAGGAGTTGGCCTATCTCGCCGGAAGCTGGCCGCGCGATTTGCCGAAAGGCGTCATCCATGCCGATCTTTTTCCCGACAATGTCTTGTTCGTTGGCGATGAATTATCCGGGCTCATCGATTTCTACTTCGCCTGCACGGATGAACTCGCTTACGATGTCGCAATCTCGCTCAACGCCTGGTGTTTCGAACCGGACGGGTCGTTCAACATCGCCAAGGGATTGGCATTTTTTAACGCCTACGAGAGCGTCCGCAAATTAACCGGAGCGGAGGCCGGGGCGTTCGTCGACCTGGCGCGAGGCGCGGCACTGCGTTTCGCCCTGACCCGCCTCGTCGATTGGTTGAATGTCCCGGCGGATGCCTTGGTGCATCCCAAGGACCCGCTCGAATATGTCGGCAAACTGGGCTTTCATCAACAAACTGGTAGCGCCCGCGAGCTCGGTTTGCTGCGATGAACGGCGAGGTTTCGATCTGGACCGACGGCGCCTGTTCCGGCAATCCAGGTCCAGGCGGCTGGGGCGCCATTCTCAGCTTCGGGGGCCATGAGAAAGAGCTGTTTGGTGGCGAAGCCTCGACCACCAACAATCGCATGGAATTGACCGCCGCGATCGCGGCCCTGGAGGCGCTAGACAGGGCATGCGTGGTCTATCTCCATACAGATTCAAATTATCTCAGGGGTGGCATCACCACATGGATGGTGACCTGGAAACGCAACGGCTGGCGCACCGCCGATAAAAAACCTGTCAAAAATGTTGAGCTATGGCAACGGCTCGACGCGGCCGCAGCGCATCACACCATCGATTGGCGCTGGGTGAAGAGTCATGCCGGCGACGTCATGAACGAGCGTGCCGACGTGCTCGCGCGCAAAGGCATGGCGACGTTCAAATGAAGTTAGAGTTTGGTAGTGTGTCGAAGGTTCAGCATGCGAAAATGTGCGGATGGATCTTGTGATTATGGGATGGCCCGCCCCTTTCGCCTCGATCGTTTAGGATCGTGGATGGTTCAATGAGAGAGGAACAGGGCGATGGACATCTTCATCATTGGAATTGATCTTGGCAAGAACTCCTGCAGTT
>JBOHJQ010000114.1:0-8770 GCA_050728655.1 Methylocella sp. | reverse complement strand
GACCGCGAAGGCCACCATCACCGGCAGGAGCGTCAGCACCGGCGCCGGGAAGCTGTTCATTCCCATGCCGCCTCCTCGGCCACCACCACCGCCGCCGCCGCCACCGCCGCCACCGCCGCCGCCACCGCCGCCACCGCCGCCACCGCTTTGAGGTGTAACCGTCAAGTGCTGCCGCAGGACATTTGCCGCCTACATCAGCCGCAGCCTTCATCGAGGCTTGGTAGGCGGACGCTGGGTCTGCACTACTTCAGCGGGCATGCCACCTGTAAAAACCGGAAACCTGTTCAGGCAAGCCAAGCCAGCTCGTTGGCGTAGCGTGTTGATGGTATGTGAGACACGCATCCCCCATTCGATTTCTTGCTATGCTCCCTCTGCGGTGTTCGAAGACAGGCATTAGGACTTGCGACGCCTAGAAACACGGATTGGCCGCCTTTACCTCCCGCTCGTGTGCGGATTTCTCGGGCTCGCGGTGGTGGTGCGCGAGGCTGATCCCTTCTTCGTGCAGGCATTGCGGCTGATCGCTTTCGACTCCTATCAACGATTGGCGCCGCAGCCCTACGATCCAGATCTGCCGGTCCGTGTCGTTGATATCAATCCAGAATCAATTGCCCGTTTTGGACAGTGGCCATGGCCGCGAACGGTCATGCGCGATCTCGTCGTCCGGCTCACCGATCGCAGCGCGGCAGCGGTCACGTTTGACATTCTTTTCGCGGAGGCGGACCGTACTTCCCTCGAAGAAGTTGTGAAGCGGCTACCGCCGGATCAAGCAAACCGCCTGCCGGGAATGGCCAGCTCCCCGACCAACGATGCGCTATTCGCGGAGGCCCTAAAGGCGGCACCGAGTGTCCTGTCCATTATTCTGACCGATCAAGCGCGTTCCCCGGCGTTTGCTCCGAAAGCCGGTTTCGTATTCGCCGGCGACGACCCCAAACCGTTTCTGCGGGCCTTCCCAGGCGCCGATGGCAATTTGCCGCAACTGGCCGGCGTGGCGAGAGGCATCGGCGCGATGAATTTTTTGCCCAATCGCGACGGAGTCGTGCGCCAGGTTCCGCTGTTTTTCCGGCTTGGCGACCGGATCGTGCCTTCGCTCGCGGCCGAGGCTTTGCGGGTGGCGCAGGGCGCTTCCACCTATGTCCTAAAATCATCGAATGCGAGCGGCGAGACAGCGTTTGGGCAGAGCACCGGTCTGAACCATGTACGCATCGGCAATATCGAAATTGCCACCGATGCAGCCGGTGCGCTCACGCCCAAATTCCGCCAAAGCAATCCGTCGGCCTTCATTCCGGCCTGGAAACTCCTGGCCGGGGAGATCGACGAAAGTAAGATCGCGGGTAAGATCATTGTCATTGGGACCAGCACGCCCGGTCTGCTTGACCTGCGGGCGACCCCGCTCGACGCTGCCTTGCCCGGTGTCGAGATCCAGGCGCAGGTCATTGAAAACATCCTTGCTGGACGCAGGCTCACGCGTCCCGACTATGCTTTGACCGCCGAGCAATGCCTCATCGTCGCGCTGGGACTGCTGATGGCGTTTGCGATGTCGCGTCTCTCTCCGGGGCTGGCGGTTGGTCTCGCCGCCCTCCAGCCCGTCGCCGTAATTGCCGGCGGCTGGATCTCCTTTCGCTATTTGGACTTGCTGTTTGATCCTCTCTATCCATCGCTCGTGCTGCTGCTGCTCACCGTCGGCATCACGTTCTACATCTACCGCCAGGTTGCGACGCAACGCGCCGAGGTCCGCAGCGCGTTTCGCCGCTATCTAGCCCCCGAGGTGGTCGAGGACATCATCGCCAGTCCGGCCAAGCTCGTCCTGGGCGGCGAGGTGCGCGAACTTACCTTGATGTTTTGTGACGTGCGAGATTTCACATCGATTTCCGAGGGGCTTACCGCCAGTGAGCTCACCACCTTCGTCAACGAACTGATGACGCCGCTCAGCGACATCATCCTGCGGGAGCGAGGAACCATCGACAAATACATGGGCGACGCCATTATGGCTTTCTGGAATGCGCCGCTCGACGTGAACCACCACGCATGGCGCGCCTGCCGCGCCGCGATCGAAATGGTCGGCAAGATGGCCGAGCTTAATCTTGGCTGGCGAGAGAAGGCCCGAACGGCCGGCCGGCGATTCCGTGCCGTCAGGATCGGAATCGGCATCAACACCGGTCAATGTTGTGTCGGCAATCTCGGCAGCAACCAGCGCTTCGATTATTCAGCGATTGGTGACGAGGTCAACGTCACGTCGCGGCTAGAAGGCCTGACGAAACTCTATGGGCTGCCCGCGGTTGCCGGCGAACTTACGGTCAACCGATGCCCTGGACTCGCTGTCCTCGAGCTTGATCTCGTCCGGGTAATGGGCCGGGCGCGGCCAACTCGTATTTTCGCGCTTGCCGACGTTTTGAGCCATGGCGCGGAGGAGATTGCCTGGCTGCGGCCGCTGCATGAGGAATTCTTGCAAGCCTATCGGGCGCAGAAGTGGGACGAAACGGAATTGCTCATCGCACAATGCCGCAAGGCTGGTATCGAAGGCCTCGATACCTATTATGGCGTCTTCGCCGCGCGCATTAAGAAACTTCGCGGCGCGGCGCTCGACCTTGATTGGGATGGTGCCTATGCGATTACCGAGAAGTGAAGGCGGAGGCGTCATGAGCGTACAGCGAACGTCGGCGGTCGGCGGTCGGCGGCCAAGGCCGATTTCAGCGATGCCGCCGCCGATTATCCGTGCAAGTCCAGGGCGCTAGACCATGATCGCTTCAAGTTGAATCGCTCACGGTCTCACTTTCTTTGTATTGTCGCATGATCGTATCCAAAAAAACCTGCAACTTTTGTGCAGATCATGTTCTAGCTTTTCTCGTCCAAGCGGGGCATTTTGAGCTTGCGCTTGGAAACATGGAAATCGGGCCTTTCTCCTGTCGGCGTCTCGCCGCGAAGGTAGTGACGTTGCCAGCCCTCCGCAACGGCCGCGGGTTCCAGAGCAGCAAGGCGAACATTGAAATCAGCCCGGCTGGCACTCCAGGCTTCATATGCGCTCTTAAGCGCAGGATCGGCATCGAGCGGCCGCACGACCGGCTCGATCGCGTCTAACCGCCCATGCGGGACCGGAGTGATGAAACAAAAAGGCTCGCCCTTCTCAAATCGTACGATGCCAGGACCTGTGAAGCGCCAGTTCATCGTGAACGGCATGGGCAGCCAGTCGGTCTCGACGAGACCGTCTAGCGGCACGATGCCGAATTTTGACGTGTTTGGCGCGCCACGGCACCAGAGGCCCCAGCCGGGCGAAGTGCGAAAGAGGTAACCCGTGTAAAAAGTCACAATACCGTGTCCGAAATGCGACATAATATGGCGATGCAAGTCGGGCTGGCTGCCAATCGGCACGAAAAGAATGTCATCCTTTTGAGGGCCTCCGTTCCACGATGCGGTGAACGAACAAGGCGACAAGATTTCCCAGCCCGAGGCATTGGCGATCGAGAGAGGGGTACAACGATAAGCAAATCGATCGCTCGTTGCATCCATCCACGCCCGATCCGGGCGTCCTGGCACCAGCGGCGGCGGATCGGGTTCCGTAGGATGGCAAATTAGGCTCGGCGTAGCGAGCGTCGCTCCCAATGTCGCCGTGGTCTTCTTATTGTTGTCGCTCGCCGAGGAGGCTTTTGGGGGTTTGTGACCCACTTTGTACCTCAGAATCAGGTCGAGTGCTCACGGCCGTCGCTTTGGATCGAAGGCCGGCGGAATGGAATTCATGGACACGCAACTTAGCTTCAGTCCGGACCGCGTCAAGACATCACCTGCGCGGCACCGGCTCGCCAATCCAGAGAGGTTCAGGACTGATCGCTGACGAGCGTGAGAGAAAGCCACATCAGGATCGGTTCGACGGTCGTCTGACATGGCCGCCATGTCGCGTTCCAGATGGCTGAGGTCCATCGCGAGGAATCTGTTTGAAGAGATCTTGCCGCTCATCGCGGAACTGCGTCCGCCGCCTGATCCGGCGCCTGCGTAAAGCGTTCGATTGACATGCGTTCGAGCAAAACCCGCGGGAGAATTGCGCCTTAATCTCAACCAGTTTGTCAATTTCCAGCTCGCAATCGCACATGCTGCCGCACCGAGTGGGCCCTACGAATGACAATGGGCGCTCTGCCTTGCCAAAAAAGCCAAATGAAGCCAGCCTCCGCCTCCAATCCTCTGGCATCTGAGAGATGTCAGTTAGACTGTCTCGATCCGGGCCGCGGCGGGAAAACGCAAATGTACGACAATGTGCTCCATATTACTGAGTTTTTTAACTCTTTTTCCCCTGGGTTGCATAGAGCAGTCGGCGACCATTTTTTCAATGTTGTCGAAATCGTCGCTTGGGCCGAGGCGCTGACGGCGATCGGCGCAGCCTACGTGAAGCGGATGATCCCGCTGCGGACCATGGCCATGCTCGGTAATGTGCTCGGCATCGCAGTCGGCGTCGGCGCCGGCAGTCTCGCCACTTTTATCAAACATGCCGTGAATCTTCCGCTCAACGCCGCGAGATTGATGGAGATGCGCCGCCTCATCGCGAGCGTTCGCGAGGCGAGCAAGACAGATTTAAATATCGAGTGGCTAAAGCCCTTTATGTATCCGCGCGCGCTCAAGGCCGGCGGCCGGGTGTTTTCGAAAGGTGACGAGGCCAGCGAGGCCTTCTTGCTCGTTGAGGGACGCATCTTCATTCCTGAGAGGTCGGTCGCGCTCGATCCCGGCGTTTTATTCGGCGAGATGGCGCGGTTCACGGCCGTCGGCCGGCGAACGGCTTCCGCCGCGTGCGCGAGCGACGTCAGGCTGCTTGTCATCACCAATGAACAGTTCGAGCAGCTGTATTTCCAAAATCCGGAATTCGGCCTCTATCTCGTTCGTCTCATCGTGCGCCGCTTCGAGATGAATACCGCGGAGTCGGACGGCCCGGAAGTTTCGACGACCGGCTGAATGCCGGCGGTTGGCCCCGAAGTGTTCTCGATCTTGGCGCGAGGGACAACGATCAGGCTGGCGTAAGCAATGTCATCGAATATAGTAATTCTTGGTTTCCAAAGGAGCGGCCGCAAATACGGAACGAGCGAATGACAAAGCGCGAAGGTCGTTGTCGAGGACAGGTGAACCAAGAATTCAGAAAAAAATATTGGACCCCACTGGAGGCGCGACATAAAGCCGGAGCTTGGGAAGCGCTCGACGCCGGCTACACCGAAAGTCAACGTGCATATCACACATGGGGACACGTCGCAGGCTTGCTCGAAATGCTGAGCGAGTTATCTAATCGATCCACCCGGGCAGATATCATAGCTATGTCTGTGTTTTGGCATGATGTGGTGTACAGGACGCAGAATCACGATGGCAGTCTGCGTCCTGATTATGAAAATGTCCGCGAGAGCGCCGAGCTGTTTCGCCAATACACGTTGTTGAACCAACCCGACGCCGGCGCGGTCTATGATTTGATCATCGCGACAGCCAATCACCCTCAGGCTGAAGCGCACAAAAAGTACTATGATGGGTTTGCTGGCGATCTCGATCTTTTCTTGGATTTGGATTTGAGTTCCCTTGCCGTGCCGTGGGAGGAGTTCGTCGAAAATCTCGCCCGGATTCGATCTGAATTTGCGGGAGTTCCGGAGGTTGTCTTTTGTTCGGCACAGATTCAAATTCTTGAGAATTTCGCCAAAGAGGATGTGCGTCTCTATCGCCGCGCGGAGACCAGCGAAAAATGGCGTGACGCCGCCAGGGCCAATCTCAAGCGCGGCATCACTGAACTGAAAACAAGAATTGCCGAGCTTTCTTCCGTTTCGAGGCAATGCCAAGACACATCGGGAAAATCTAATCGAGAGCCGGTTAGCAGAAATGGGCCTGCGTCGAACTGAGCTGATTTCGCGGCTGGGTTACATGGGTGCCACCCGCAGTCGACGCAGTCTCTCACGTCTTTGCGCTGAAACTTCGACAGATATTCCGACCTCGTCGCAAGCTTCCTCGGGCTCTTCAATTGGATCCCGATGCAGGTCAGAAGGCTGTTGCTGAGAGCCGCAATCAGATCGAAGAACAAGATCGAGAGAGGCGGGAGGCAGAAGAGCGCCTTTGGCGAGAACGGTTTCAACCTCATACAGGGATCATCTCAGAGCGTTCGGTACTACTGAGCCCCATATTCGTCGCGGCGCTTTGCCGGATGGTTACGGGGGTGCTCAAATTCGGACCAATAATTGCCAAGACCTTGCGTGAGATCCGGCCTAATGCCTGCAATCGATGGCGTCTCGACGAAATGGTGGTCTCAGTCGCTGGACGGCAAATGTATATCTGGCGCGCTATCGACAGCGAAGGCGAGGTTCTTGAGATCCTGGTTCAGCCCCCACGCGACAAGGCCGCGGCCGACACTACGCTGTCGCGACATGGGTACCCTCGGGTGTGGGCAGATTTCACTCCTGGCCCTTGGACGCCCGTGTTTTTCCCCTCCCACCGCTCTGGCATCAGCGCGCCGCCGCGGGCGCTATCCTCCACGATTAAGGCATGATTCGGATCACCAGCAGGCGGATTTCGCTCATGTCCTCCCTGGCGAAACGCACGCCTTCGTGGCCGAGGCCGGACTCCTTCACACCGCCGTAGGGCATGTTGTCCACCCGCCAGGACGGCGCGTCGCCGATCACTACACCGCCCACGTCCAAGACGTCCCAGGTTTTCTGCACCTTGTACAGATCGCGCGTGAAGATGCCGGCCTGCAGGCCGAAGAGAGAGTCGTTGACCTGTTTCAGCGCAGCATCGAAATCGCTGAAGGCCGCGATCACACAGGCTGGCCCGAAGGCCTCTTGGCAACTCACCTTGCAGCTGCTCGGCACGTTTTCCAGGACCGTGGCCTCGAGCAGAGCGCCGCGGCGCTTGCCACCGCAGAGGACGGTGGCGCCGGCTGCCACTGCCTCCTCGATCCACTGGTCCAGGCGAGAGGCCTCATCCTCGGAAATCATCGGGCCTATGAAGGTTTTTTCGTCTTTCGGATCGCCCATAGCCAGGGTTTTCACCTTGGCCACGAAGTGCTCGCGGAATTTCGCATACAGGGTTCCGTGCACGAGAATGCGTTGCACGCTGATGCAACTCTGGCCGGACTAGTAGAAGGCGCCAAATGTGACGCGCTCCACTGCGTCGGTCAGATCCGCGCCCTCGTCGATTATGCAGGCCGCGTTGCCACCCAGTTCCAGCACCACTTTCTTTTTGCCCGCGCGAGCCTTCAGATCCCATCCCACATCCGGCGAGCCGGTGAAGCTCAAGAGTTTCAGGCGGTAATCGGTGGTGAACAAATCGGCGCCTTCACGGTGGGATGGCAGGATCGAGAACGCGCCCTTGGGGAGATCGGTCTCTTCGAGGATCTCGCCGATCACTAGCGCGCCGATAGGTGCGCGGCTGGCTGGCTTCAACACGAAGGGACAGCCTACCGCCAGGGCCGGCGCCACTTTGTGGGCGGCGAGATTGAGCGGGACGTTGAATGGCGAGATGAAGGAACAGGCGCCGATGGGCACCCGCTTGTACATGCCGCGATAGTGTTTCGCCCGCGCGGAGATTTCCAGGGGCAACACTTCGCCACCCAGGCGCACGGCTTCTTCGGCGGCGATGCGGAAGGTTTCAATCAAGCGCGTGACTTCGCCTCTGGCATCCTTGATCGGCTTGCCGGCCTTGATGCAGAGCGCCATCGTCAGTTCCTCGAAGCGTTCCTTGAAGCGCTTCACGCAGTGGTAGAGGATGTCCTGACGCTCATAGGCAGCTAGCTTGCCCATGGGCCCCACCGCCGCCGCTGCGGCAGCGATCGCTTGGTCGATGGCAGCAGCCGAGGCCATGGCGACATGGGTGGCCACCTCGCCCGTGAACTTGTCCATCACCTCCAGATCGCCATTGGGCGCGTGTGGCTCATTGGCCAGATAATAGGGATAGGTTGGCTTCAGCATGATCGTATGCGCTCAAAGGCTGTCGCCGGGATTTGCTCGCCTTTGCTCAGATAGCGGCACTCAGTTGTTTGATCTCGCGTGACATAATGTGTTCGTTATCGGAGTAGTCCAGTGGCACGTCGATCACATGCACACCGTCCGTCGCCAGGCATTCCTTGAGCGGGCTAGCGAGATCGGCGCTCTCTAAGCGACGCCCCTTGGCACCATAGGCCTCGGCGTATTTGACGAAGTCCGGGTTGCCGAATGCCAGGCCGAATTCCGGCAGGTTGCGATTGCGTTCTTTTCACTGGACCATTGCGTAGCGCTCGGATTGCGCTTCTCGTGGCGCTGGGCGTGCGGGAAGATGGCCAGAAGGTGCTTGCGGTCAGAACATGGGCGGCAAAGCGAGGCAGCCCGACGAGCGCTCCTCGACGATCTGGTCAAACGTGGCCTGAAGACGCGGGAACTCGTTATCGTCGACGGCCCCCCGGGTCTGGATGCGGCGCTGGTGGCATTGTGGTCCGATGTCGCGGTCCAGCGCTGCACGCTGCACAAGCATCGCAACCTTCTCGCTCATGCGCCGGAGCTGCTGCACGAGGAAATATCGAACGACGACAAGGATATGATCTAGGTGTTTAGTCCCACGTTGTGCTGGTGTATGTTATAGCCGGCTGCAACGGGAGGGATTATGGGACAAGTTTTACACGGCTGCGCCCGCACGACAGAGGCGGTGCGTCGAGCAATCCAACATAGTCAAGAGAGCCTGAACAAACTGGCGGAACAGCATGGGATCAACCCAAAAACTGTTGCCAAGTGGAAAAAGCGCAGCTTCGCCAACGATGCTCCGATGGGGCCGAAGGAAGCGCGCTCGACAGTTC
>JBOHJQ010000113.1:0-8796 GCA_050728655.1 Methylocella sp. | reverse complement strand
CGGCGTCAAACGGGCATTCTTGGGAACGTTCATCCGGTCCTCCTCATGGCCTCTGAAGCTTCGCAACTCCAGTCTCCACGATCCGGACCGGGTGGACAACCTTTCAAAACCTCACACCTAGCCGGTGCGGCGCGCGAGGCCGTTTAGGACAGCGGGCTCGACTTCATCCGTCCACACCGTAAAGCTCTTCAAGATGTGGGGCCCAAACGATGTCGCAAGCGGGATATCCGTTGCGTCGCGGCCGCGCGCGACGGTGATGCGTCCGATGCGCGGCATGTTATGGCGCGCGTCGAAGGTAAACCAGCACCCATCGAGAAACACTTCGAACCACGCATTATAATCCATCGGAGCTGGGTCCGCCGGCACGCCAATGTCGCCCAAAAACCCATTAGTGTAACGCGCCGGAATGTTCATGCAGCGGCAGAAAGCGATCGCGAGATGGGCGAAATCGCGGCAAACGCCAACCCGCTCCTGATAGGCTTCATAGGCGGTGCGGGCGGCGCGAGCATGTTGATAGCCAAAAGTCAGATGGTTGCAGACGAAATCGCAGATCGCCTGAACCCTGCGCCAGCCGCGCGGGGACGACCCGAACAATTGCCATGCGATGTCGCGAAGCTTGTCGGTTTCGCAATAACGGCTGCCGAGCGTAAAGACCAACGTGTCGTTTGGCAATCGTTCGACCGCGATCTCTTCGGCATCGAGCTTGACCGGACCGGGCTGGCCGCTATCCTCGAGGATGGCGTCGCGGCGAACCGTCAGATCGCCTGCAGGCGCGATAAACCGGCGAACGTGATTGCCGAATGTGTCGAGATAAGTCTCCGTCGAAATCGCCGGAGTGGTCTCGAACGGTGTCTCGTACCGGATATTTTGCGCCTGATCGCGATGCGCATCGAGCAGACAAACCATCAATGCCGGCTCGGCGCAATTGAACGTCAATTCATAGCCAAATCTTATGAGCATGATTCACATTCCGGTTGAGTTGCGCGGCGCCGGCCTTGCCCGATTCGTTGCCGAGGATGGCGGCGGGCTCTTAAACGTCAATGAGTACTAAGCTGGTTGGCCGTTTGTTGCGGCTGCCAAGCGCCATTCGCGAGAAGCAAAACCGCTGGAGCCTCCGTTGGTTCCGCTCAAAGCCGAGGAACGCGGGCCGGTTACCTGGGCGGACCGATCTGCGGCGTGCGGACCGGCTTGGCCATGCCGAAGAAGATCACCACGCCCTGACCCCTCAGAAACGCAAGCCAGCGCGGCTACGCATTCCCCCTACTGCGGCCGCGCCGGCCCGATCAGCGGCGCACGCACCGGCTTGGCCATGCCGTAGAACACCACGAACCCCTGTCCACCGCAGCGAGTCGACAGGCCCTCCTCGGCCTTGAGATAGCAAGCGGCAGGGTCCTGCCAGTTGTTGGCAGCCCAGACGTTACCGGCAGGATCGATTGCTGCCTCGACCAGCATCTGCATCCCGCCCCCCTTGTAGCCGCCGGGCGGGGAAATCTGATCGCCGGTCTTCATGCCGGGCGGGCAGGTCTCGGAGCGCGCGCCACACAACTCGACGATCCCGCCATTGGGCGCGAATTGGGCGACCCACGCGTGGTCATTGCCGTCGATCGACACTGCCCAGGCGCCCCAGATGCCATTGATCGGCGATCCCGCCAGAGGATGGCCATCGGGGCGTAATATTGAGACGCTGCCCAACCCGGGGTGATCGAACAAATCTTTGAGAACAACCTGATCGATCGCCATCAGCGCGGCCCCTCTTACCTTCAGGACAAGGAGCCGCAACTTCGTCTCCAGAGTCAGTCCCGTGCCCACCGTGTTGGTTATCCAGGCATTGCCCTGACTGTCGATCGCCATCCCCTTGCCGCTGCCGCCGCCTGTAGCCAACACCTCGACCTTGGTCGGATCGCTCGCTGGGAAGCGCGTGACGGTGTCGCCGATGGCGTTGGTGATCCAGATCCGGTCCTGCTGGTCGATGGCAAGGTGGAACGGACCACTCAGCTTGCAGGGGCTATCCTTGTTGGGCTTGCCGTCGGTGGACTGGCAATAGAACTTCGCCTTGCTCGGGTCGCCCTTGGGCAGATACACCACCTTGTCGTCACCGAAGTCGAGAGCCCAGACATCACCATTCGGTGCAACAATGATGCCCTGCATCGTGCGGAGCTTGCCGCCGAAGTTGTAGCCCTCGGGCGGCGACAGCGGCTTGCCGTTTTTATCGAAGAGCGAGATCGTCTGCCCGCTGGTACTGTCGACCCATGCACGGTCGTTGGCATCGACGGCCAGTCCAAAGCCCGGGCCGAGTAGCCCGCCGCCGGCAAACCCTGTGATGCTGGGGGAAAGCGGCTTGCCGTTGGAAGCGAACTTCGACAGGTTGCCGTTCCAGAGGGCGTCCGTGCCCTGGCTCCCGACGACAAAGTTTGCGTTCATCCAGGCGTCGCCCTCGCTGGTGAACATGGTCTTGGCGCTGCCGGCGACCCCGCCCCCCGTGAACTTGAGCGGCAGGACCCACGCGCTGGGCGCCGTGCCCAGATACGGCATGAACGGCGTTGCGCACATCTTCTGGCCCTGGGGAACCGGATAGAACGCATCCAGCAGGGAGAAAACGCGCTCCGGCTTGTAGGCCATGTTGCGCGCAATTGACTCCGCCGCACCGAGCGTGTCCGTGGGCGCCTAGACGTCCCGCCCGGTCGCCGCGGCGAAGAGACTGGCGCACGCATCCGATGTGGCGCGCGTGGCGCAGCCGGACAGCACATCAGCTAGCGTCGCGAAGTTGGCCATCGTCGGCGTCTGGCCACTGTTGAGCGGATCCTGAATGGTCGTGCCCCACCCGCCAGTTTGAAGATCGACGAAGCTCGGCACGTTACTGGCGGCGATCTTGAGGCCCAGCGCGTGACCCTTGATCGCGGTGCCGTCGAGGAACTGCGCGTGGGTCCACACCGACGCTACGGTCGTCATCTCGTTAATCGTGACCCTAGCCGGGGGCTCGTTGCCCAGCACGGTCAAGCATGCGATGGCCGGGTTGTCGTCGCCGCCCTTGCCGGCCGCGGCTTTCCCGCCTTTGGCAACCAGATAAAGATTGACGCCGCTGCCGGGTGTTGCGTTGGCGCGCAGGCTGAACCGACCGTTGGCGCCGGTTTTGGCTCGCGCCAGTTGCCTGGGTTCGCCCGCACTCGCGGCCCATAGGGTGACGGTCCAACCTGCGACCGGGCCGCCCCCGGCCTGGACCTGGCCGTCAATGCTAACGGCGGCGGAAGCACTGCACGTCGAGCCAAGCAGTCCGCCCGTCAACAGCATCGCGGCGATGCAGGTCTTGCCAATCTTGAACATGGATACCTCCCATCGCCGGCGAATATTCCAACTATTGCATCGCAGATGCAAGCGGGCATAATCCGCGCCCCGGCATTATGCGCCAATTCGCGAGAAGCAAAACCGCTGGAGCTTCCGTTGGTTCCGTGCGCGTGCTCCAGATCAATCCCGGGCGCGCTCAGCCCTTATAGGCGACGAGCAGCGCGCCGCAGCCGATTAGGACGATGCCGGACCAATTCGCCGCCGTGAGCCGCTCGCCCAAAAATGCGGCGCCGAAGACAGCAACCAGAACAATCGACAGCTTGTCGACTGGCGCGACGCGAGAAGCCTCGCCGAGCTTTAGCGCGCGAAAATAGCAAAGCCAGGAAGCTCCAGTCGCGATGCCGGACAAGGCAAGAAAAACATAGGTGCGCATCGAAATCGAGGCGAGCGGCTGATATTGTTTGGTGAGCGCGAGAATCGCGGCGAGGATGACGGCAATCACGACCGTGCGAAATAAAGTCGCGAGATCGGAATTGATGTTCGCGACGCCGATTTTCGCGAAAATCGCGGTCAGGGCGGCAAAAATTGCCGACAGCAACGCCCAGAAAAGCCAAGACGCGGAAAAAGTCCTCAAGCTGCCCCGCTTTCGGGCGCCGCCAGCAAACCTGCCTGATGCCGGGCCACGAGGGCACCGATCACTTCGTCCAGAGCTTCGCCGGTCATCACCTTATCAAGCTTGTAGAGCGTCAAATGGATCCGGTGGTCGGTGAGCCGCCCTTGCGGAAAATTATAGGTGCGGATGCGTTCGGAGCGATCGCCGGAACCGACCTGGGCACGCCGGTCCGCGGCGCGCGCGGAGTCGCGTTTCTGGCGTTGCGTGTCGTAGATCCTTGAACGCAAGAGCGTCATGGCGCGGGCGCGGTTCTTGTGCTGCGAACGCTCGTCCTGCACGAAGACGATCGTGCCGGTCGGCAAATGGGTGATGCGGACCGCGGATTCGGTCTTGTTGACATGCTGGCCGCCGGCGCCTTGCGCGCGCATCGTATCGATCTTCAGGTCCGCTTCGTTGATATCGACATCGACTTCCTCGGCTTTGGGCAAGACCGCGACGGTCGCCGCCGAGGTATGAACGCGCCCTTGCGTCTCGGTTGCCGGCACGCGTTGCACCCTATGCGCGCCGGATTCGAATTTCAACCGCGCGAAGACGCCGCGTCCCGCGATCTCGGCGACGATTTCCTTGAAGCCTCCCGACGTTCCTTCGCTCGCCGACAAAATCTCGACGCGCCAGCCTTTCAATTCGGCGTAGCGATGATACATGCGGAAAAGGTCGCCGGCGAATAGTGCCGCCTCGTCGCCGCCGGTTCCGGCACGAATTTCGAGAATGGCGTTTTTTTCATCCGCCACGTCCTTTGGCAGAAGCGCGATCTTCAGATCCTGCTGGAGATCAAAAAGCCTTGCGCGAATCGCCCTTAATTCTTCCTCGGCAAGGTCGCGCATCTCGACGCCGGTCGCGGGATCGGCCAGCAGAGCTTCGAGTCCGGCGGCTTCCTCGGCTTGTCCGCGAAAATCCTGAATGGCCTTCGCGACATTCTCGATGCCGGCGAGCTCGCGTGACAAGGCCACGACCGCAGCGGGATCGAGCGCCTCGCCAAGGCGGGCCAGGATTTCTGCGTGACGGCGCAAGATGAGATCGAGCTGGTCTTGCGGTAATATGTTCAACACCACGGTCTCTCAAGACAGGCGCATAAAATGCGGCGAAGCAATCCGGACGATGTAAGCCAGATGCTTTTTGCCACAAACAACATGCGAACACCAAGACGTCAGAGCATGATCGGCAAGCCGAGGCTCGCGATCGTGCTCCATGGTCCAATTTTAGGGGGATCCGGTGCCGCGGCGAGCTGCCGGCGTTTGCCAAGCTGGCTGCAACCCGCGTGAAATCCATAGTTAATGGAATATTAATATATTATCACTGATAACTATCAACATACATTCTATAATATCAATATCGCCCTACGTGCCGATACGTAAGACATTCTCGATGCGGCATTGCGGCGGCCCCCGGACAAAAGGAGACGTAAATGAGGAAAGTCGCTGCGATCCGGACAGCGAGGAGACAGACCGCCGACGACCGGGCCGGAACCGCTATCGAAAGACTGCTCGCTAGAGCCCGGCTCAACTTAATCGAAACCGGGACCCGTAACCGCCTCATTCATACCCCGCGGGGAGCCAAGCGGTCGCGCGCGCTTACCATCGCCGGCACTGCACCGGATCAGGTCTTCGCGAAACTCGCTCGCGAAAACATGGCGCTGCGGGTTCTCGCAGCCGACGAAATCGCGGCTATGCAGGGCGACGCGGCGACCCCGAGAACGCCGCGTCTGGTCACCCCTAGGACAACCGACCGGAGCGGTCTGCAGACGTCGCTCGCGCCCGCGCTTTTGCACAAGCGGTTGCATGACATGCAGCGCGACGCGAAGACCGCCGAGGAGGAGCGCGGCGTCAACATCCTCTTTCTCGCCCTTGGATTCCTGCGCTGGTACGAGGATCAAGACTCCGACACGCCGCGCGACGCGCCGCTGATCCTGCTTCCGGTTGATCTCAGGCGCGATGCGAAGCGCGCGACCTTCGATCTGAAGCTTCGCGAGGATGCGATCGCTACCAATCAGGCCTTGCACCAACGGCTCCGCGCCGATTACGGCCTCGCCCTGCCGGATGTTGCGGCGACCGAAGATTGGCGGCCATCGAGCTACTTCGATGCCGTCGCCGATGCGGTTGCCGCCAAGCGGCGATGGTCGATCGACGCCAATGCAATCGAGCTTGGCTTTTATTCCTTCTCGAAGCTGGTGATGATGGGCGATCTTGAACCCAGCAACTGGCCGGACAATGCGCTGGTCGCGCATCCGCTCTTGCGCGGGCTTCTAGGCAAGGGATTCGCAACCGCGCCTCCGGTCCTGCCCGAGGCGACCCGGCACGACGAAAAATTAAGTTCCCTTGATCTCATTCACGTTGCCGCCGCGGACTCCTCGCAGACGCGGATCATCGAGACCGTGCGCGCCGGACACAATCTCGTCGTCCGAGGTCCGCCTGGAACTGGCAAATCGCAGACGATCACGAATATCATCGCGGCGGCCGTGCACGACGGTCGGACGGTCCTGTTCGTTGCCAAGAAAATAGCCGCCCTCAATACTGTTTACGACCAGCTGGACAAGGTCGGACTCGACGACATATGCCTCGAACTCCACAGCCCGGCCGTAAACAAGCGGCTCGTTGCCGAAAGACTGGATCGCACCTTGCAAGCGGCCGCCGGCTCCTCCGCGACGGACGAGACGGATAGGCAATTGACCGCGGCGAGTGACCGCCTGAACCATGCCGTGAAACGTCTCCACGCCGAGATCGGCGACACCGCAATGACGCCTTATCGAGCGCTCTCGATAAAAATCGCGGCGGCGCGGAGCGGGTTTACGCCCGATGCGCGTCTTGTCGAGGAGGCGGCGCTTTGGACAGGCAAGGAATTCGCCGCGAAAGCGCGTCTGATCGAGCGGCTCGCCGGCCTTACGGAAAGCGTTGGCCAGCTGACCAGCCACGTGCACGTCGGCGTGCGGCGGCGGAGCGCTTTGCAACCAGCGGATTTCCAGCGCCAAGTTCCTAAGCTGCAAGCGCTCGCCGGCAAAGTGGCGGCGCTCGCCGCCTACGCAACCATGGTTACAAATTATTTCGGTCTCCCCCCAGACCCAACCATCGCCGGTGTCAGGACTCTGATTTCGATCTTCCGTGCCATATCGCATTTGCCGCCGGGAGCCGAAAACATCGCCGCCAAGATCGCCACCTCCCCTTCGCCGTGCCACATCGCAGCTGCCGCCGCTCCAGGCACGAAATGGCTGGAACAGCAAGCGCCCTATCTCCACACTATCCATCCAGCGGCCTTTGCCGGTCTCGCTGTCGAGCTTCACGCGCCACTCGCCCAAGGCGCGGCGCTCTGGCTCGCGCGGGCCGGCAAAGCCTACCGGAAGGCGGCAGGCTCGCTCGCGAGCCTGTTGTCAATGCCGTTGCCGAGGCTGCCAGCCGACCGGTTCGCGCTTCTCGACGCAGTCCTCGCGAGCCAAGCGTCGCGCCGCAAATTTGCCGCCGAGGCCTCTGTCCTAGCGAGTCTTCTAAGCGATGTTTGGCAGGAAGAAAGGACGGTCTTTCGCCTGATCCACGAGGTTGCCAGGACAGCCGGGGAGCTGGCCGCCTTCGATCCCAATCTCAACGCCGAGCGCGCCATCGGCATGGCCCGCGACGTCACCGCCGAGGCACATTGCGATTATCTCGAAACCGGCCTCGACGAGGTGATCACCTCCTTTGCCGATGCGATAAAATTTCTCGACCTCGACCTTGCGGCGATTTTTCAAACCGATTCCATCGCAACGATCGACCTCAGTCGTCTGAGCGCATGGGCGGCCAGTTGGGCCGCGAGCCACGTTCGTTTCGAGGAGTGGGCAAGCCTCGTCAAAGCCGATCGAAGGCTGCGCGCGGCCGGACCCGCCTGGATCGCTAGCGCTCTCGCCTGCGGAGAGCTTGATCCCAAGACTGCCCAGATGGAACTCGAAGCCGCTTTTGCCGAAGCCTGCTGGAAAAAGGCGGTCGCCGCCGACCCCGAACTCGCCGCCTTCGACGGCGACCGGCGCGGCGAGCTTGTCGCGCAATTCGTCGAGATCGAGGAAAGGTCGCGCGCGGCCGCAATGCGCAGCGTTCGCGCCCGGCATCAGGCGGCGATCCCGCGCGGCGCCCAAGGAGAAATGGGTGTGATACGCGGCGAAATCACCCGCAGCCGCGCGCATATGCCGTTGCGCAAGCTGATGCAGGCGGCGGGCGGCACGATCCAGAGAATCAAGCCGGTATTTCTCATGAGCCCGGTCTCGGTCGCGCAATTCCTGCCGCCGGGTTCGGTCGATTTCGATCTCCTAGTCATCGACGAGGCAAGTCAACTGCGCCCGGAGGACGCACTGGGCCTTGTCGCGCGCTGCCGCCGGATGGTCGTCGTGGGCGACAAGAAACAGCTGCCGCCGCCGGGCTCTTTCAACCGGATGATCGCCGATGAAGCCGATTCCGGAGATGGCAAGGAAACCGCGATCCAGGATGGCGACAGTGCCGCCCCAATTACCGGTCCCGAAAGCATTCTCTCCTTGTGCGAGGCGCGCGGCCTCGAAAGCCGGACGCTGCGATGGCACTACCCGGACGCCGCATCCGTCCCCGATAGAAGTCTCCGAGGCGGAATTTGAAAATAATCATCTGATAGCGCCGTCCGCGCCGAACGCCGGACGTGCGGCAAAGGAGCTTATTCTCCGCCGCGTTCCGGGCGCCCATGACCGGGCCGCAAGCGGACCGCTAGAGCATTTTCGCGATTGATGGCGATAGCCTGAATTTGCAAGGTAATTCGCGCATTCCTGCGGGGTAAAGCTGGTCAGAGGGTTAGCGATGGCTTCGATGAGAGCGCCAAAGGTTCGTGCGGCGGCCTTGCGGAGTGCTGCTTTGAGC
>JBOHJQ010000112.1:0-8889 GCA_050728655.1 Methylocella sp. | reverse complement strand
GCTATCGCCTCACCCGCGATCAAGCAGTGATAAACCGTCTCGGCTTCCCAAGCCAGGGGCATGCGACCGTCCACGCCCGCCTTGCCTTGCGCGCGCAAAAGCCTGGAATCGTCGGGATCAATCTCGGCGCCAACAAGGACTCCAACGATCGCCCTGCCGATTATGCGCGGGGGATCGAGGCCTTCGCCGATGTCGCGAATTATTTCACGATCAATGTTTCTTCGCCCAATACGCCGGGATTGCGCGATTTGCAGCGCGCCGATGCCCTCGACGATCTTCTTGCGGGTGTGCTTGGCCTGAGGGACATCGCGACGGAACGGTTTGGCCGCAAACCCGTGCTTCTAAAGATCGCTCCCGATCTTACGCTCGCCGAACTCGACGCGATCATCAAGTGCGCAAGGTCGCGGAAAATCGACGGCCTTATCGTCTCGAATACCACCGTCTCGCGGCCCGCGGCATTGCGCGACTCCTCGGCTAACGAACTAGGCGGCCTGTCCGGCCGGCCGCTTTTCTCGCTCTCGACGCGCATGCTGGCGCAAGCCTATCTCCGAACAGAGAATCAGTTTCCGTTGATCGGCGTTGGCGGCGTCGACAGCGCGAAAACCGCGCTTGCCAAGATCGAGGCCGGGGCAAGTCTCGTGCAGCTCTACACATCCTTTGTGTTCAAGGGGCTTGCGCTCGCGGACGAGATCAAGCGCGGCCTCGTCCGCCTCCTCGCGCAAAACTCCTATCCCCGGCTCGCAGACGCGACTGGCGCCGCGGCGGCGGATTGGGCCAGTGGAAAACTTAACGTGGACAATTTTCGGTAGCGCCACGCTTGGGTGAGGCCACGCGAAAGAAGAAAAAGAAGCAGCGAGAGCCACAGTCCGGAGTTGCCGAAAGGCCGCAGCAAATAGAAGCTTGCGATATAAAGCGCGAGCGAGACGAGCATCATATTGCGCATGTCGCGCGTCCATGTCGCGCCGACGAACACGCCGTCGAGCTCATAGGCGAGCGCGCCCGCAAGCGGGGCCAGCGCAGCGAACAAAAGATAATCGCGGGCATATGCCCGCACATGTGGTTCGGTCGTAAGGAAATCGATGAACGGTCTGCCGGAAAAAAGCGCCACGGCTGCCAGGCCGGCGGCAAAGGCGAAGGACCAAAAAGCAGTGATACGCACCGCCGCGCGAAAACCCTTGGCGTCGCGCGCGCCGATCGCTTGGCCGCACATCTGCTCGGCGGCGGTCCCGAAACCGTCGAGAAAATAGGCCGTGACGAGCATGAGGTTAATCAATATCGCGTTGGCTGCTAGAACGATATCGCCGCCGCGCGCGCCTTGCGCCGCAAAAAACGCGAAGGCAAACAGCAGCGCCGTGTTGCGGATGAAAATATCGCGATTGATCGCAAACGCGCGCGCCACCTTCGCACGGTCAAGAACGAGTCTTTTCTCGACAGAAAAAAGATCGCCGTACATGCGCCAAACAACAAAAAAACCGGCTAGCGTGCCCAAGACCTCGGCCGCGAGCGTGCCGGCCGCCGAACCGCGCACGCCCAGCGCCAAGCCGTAAACAAGAGCGATGTTGAAGGCGATGTTGCCCAGATGCATCAAGACTTGGAGGACGAGCGCCACGACGGTCCGCCCGCGTCCAACGATGGCGCCGACCACCGCGTAATTGATAAGAACAAAAGGCGCCGACCAAATCCTTATGTCGAAATAAAGCCGCGCCGCGCCGGTGACTTTGGGGCTGGCATCGAGTGCGGCAAAGCTGATCCAGGCGATCGGCACCTGGACCAAAATCATCGCGGCGCCGATGCAAACGGCGACGGCGAGGGCGCGCATGAGCGTCGCGCGTTGCTCGGCGGCATCGCCGGCGCCCAGGGCTTGCGCGGTGAGCCCCGCCGTCCCCATGCGCAAAAAACCGAAACTCCAGAAGATAAAGTCGAAAATGACGGCGGCGGCGGCGATCGCGCCGAGAAGATGCGCCTGGCCGAGCCTGCCAATAATCGCCGCGTCGGCGATGCCGAGCAACGGCGTCGACAAATGGGCGAGCGTCATCGGCAGCGCGAGCCGCACCACGCGGGCGTGGCTCACTTGCGGCGAATTTACGCTGGTGTTCGCATAATCAGGCACCGCGCGGCCGTTCTTTTCAACGGTTGTTGCGCATATTTATGAGCCGCAGGATCAACCAGACTGGGATGACGATCGCCGCTCCCGCGAGGATATAATCGCCGACCACGCGAATAGCGTCGAAACCAAGACCCCAGATGCGATCGATGAGATCGGTAATCGCGCGAAACACGTCCATTGGCCTGATGTCGAGCCACATCAGGAAAGCGCCAACGATCAGGGAAACAAAAAGAAGGCGCAAGAAGACGCTGCCGGGAGAGCCGCCCAGAAAACGGGTTACCGCCGTATCTTGGGGACGCGCACGGACACCGGACGGGGCGGGCGGCTGTTCAGGCGCCGTCCAATGAGGAGGTGCCTTCGGCGCTGAATTTTGGTCTTCACTCATGCGAAACCTCTGGAATCGAACCTTATGGAAGCGGGAAGGCCTCGGAAAATCAGTTTGGCCGATAGTTTGCGCGGCGTGTCAACATCAAGTAGCGGATCAGTTCGAATTTCGTCTTGTGACCCATCTCTGACATTAGCTGCCCATTTTGTTGTGATGCACAACGCAGCGCGCGCCCAACGATATGCTAGGGTGCCGTCCTCGACCTGAGGACGAGGTTCATGAGGCGGCGGGAGTTCATATCGTTACTCGGCGGCACCGCGCTCGCATGGCCCGGAAAACGCGTCGATGCGCTCTTGGTCGCGTTCGACGGCCTATTCCAGGCTAATATCCGAATGATCGCCAATCTGGCAGAGCGTAACCGGCTGCCGGCCATTTATGTTGGTCGAGAGTTCATTGAAGCCGGAGGCTTAATGACCTATGGGGTAAGTTTCCCGCATCTCTATTCCCCGCCGCGTCCTACGCCGACAAGATTTTCAAGGGTGCGACGCCCTCGGAGCTACCGGTCAAGCAGCCGACAAAGTTCGAGCTGATCATCAACCTAAAGGCCGCCAAAGTATTCGGCCTCGACGTGCCGCCGACCTTGCTCCGCGCCGACGAGGTGATCGAATATGGAACCGACGCCGGCAAGTGCCGGCTGATATGGAGGAAAGAAACTACATGCCTCTCCCGGTCCCCGACATATCCCGGAACCTTTTCGCCCTGAGCGGCTACTGCAGCATCGTCACCGGTGCCGGTCAGGGGATCGGCCTCGCTCTGGCCGAGGCGCTCGCCTATGCTGGGAGCGACTTGGTTCTGACCGGGCGCAACGCCGAGCACCTTGAGGTTGGCGCCAGCAAGATCGAGGCCATCGGCCGTAAGGTCACCACTGTTGCCTGCGACGTTTCGGCCGACGACACGCCGGACCGGCTGGTCAAGGCGGCGCTGGACCTGAGCGGTCGCATCGACGTGCTGATCAACAATGCGGGCTTAATGACCTTCGCCGACATGCTCACCGTCGAGGACGCGGTGTGGGACAATATCTATGCGGTCAATGTGCGCGCGCCGATGCGGATCATGCGCGCCGTGCTGCGGGAGATGGTCAAGGCGGAACGCGGCAGCGTCATCAACATCGGCAGCTCATGGTCGTCGCGGGCTTCCGTGTTCAACCAGGATGGCGGCGGCGTCGACTATTGTTCCTCGAAGGCCGCGTTGCAAAGCCTTACGCGCGCTGCCGCGCAGGATGTGGCAGCAAAGGGGGTGCGGGTCAATGCCATCGCTCCCGGCGCGGTCGACACGCCGATGCACGCCGATCACCGCGTCAAACTCTTCGAGTACGAAAAGTACATTCCGCTCGGCCGCATGCAGCTCGCGGAAGATCTCGCCGGCACGGCGATCTTCCTCGCCTCGGACGCCAGCGTCTACATCACGGGGCAGACCCTGCACGTCAATGGCGGCCTGATCATGAACGACTAGTCGCTCGCTTGGTGAACGCCGGAGGAGTCCGGGCTCATCCCACAATCCCTTTCACCGCCCTGTCGACCGGGCGGCCTTGCTCCATCTCCCACTGCACACCCCAGGGATCGATCCAGTAGAAGAACTTGTAGGGAAACGGGGTGATCTCTTCGGGAATGTGGTCCTGGCCCACGATCTCGATGTGGAGGCCTCGTTTCCCGTACGCCTGCTGCTGAAAACGGATGAACGCGTAGGCCGCCACCGCGTCCGGCACTTCGACCGCTACGTGGCGAATGCCGCCCAGATCGTTCGTCTTCCTGCGGTAGATGGTTTGGTCACCCTTGGGGTGATGGTAGGTGAACAGTTCCAAATAGACACCTACCTCAGGGTGTTTCAGAAAGCGAACGTCCAGGCTAACCCGGCCGTCGTCAAATCCGGCATCGCGGGCGAACGAGGCCAGATCCATCCTCGGGTAATCCATGGGACCGTCGGCGTTGGCTGCCTGCTCAAAGCCGAGCACGGTGCGGTAGAACTCGGTGGCGACCTCGATGTCGTCCACGACGACGTTGACGTGGGAGATGGCTTGAACATCTCGTCGCGGGGTAAAGTCGGTCATTGTTCCTCTCCACAAGAGATCTTCGCCTGGATCCGCCTTCGCTACCATTGTCGATGAGCGGATCGGCTGGCTTATGTGCAGCCCGATCAGTTTTTCACCGTTCGGCGCGATCAGCTCGTGCCGCTAACGACACGTCATGCCTTTCCGACGATCTTCGGATGGCGTGAATTCGCGGTGGCTGGCGGCCTGATGAGCGATGGAACGAGCCTGCGCGCCGGCTATCGCCAGCTCGCTATCTACACACAGCACGAATTCTCAACGGCGAAAAGCCCGCCGATCTCCCAGTTCAGCAGGCGACAGTGTTCGAGGCTGTGGTTGACCTCAAAGCTGCCAAAGCGCTCGGCGTGACGATACCCATGGGAATCCTGCTGCGCCCCGATGAGTGATTGAGTGACGGATGCAATGCTGCCTTTTGCTGCACTGCATGAGTCTGCAATTGGCGCCGAGCAGTCGTTGCAGCAACGCCAGCTTAGCGCCCAAAGACGGCGGCAGGCCGAAAGTCAAACTGACCCAGTGCCCAACATCAAGGCATTTCAAGCGCGAGCGCGGTCGCCTCGCCGCCGCCAATGCAAAGCGCCGCCGCGCCGCGTTTCAGCCCATATTTTTGCAAGGCCGCAAGCAGCGTCACGACGATTCTGGCGCCCGACGCGCCGATCGGGTGGCCGAGCGCGCATGCGCCGCCATGCACATTGACCTTTTCGTGGGGCAAGCCGAGTTCCCGCATCGCCGCCATGGCGACCACCGCGAAGGCCTCGTTGATTTCGAAAAGATCGACATCGGCAAAAGACCAGCCGGTCTTGTCCATCAGTTTTCGCAACGCGTCGATGGGGGCGGTGGCGAATTGACTGGGCGCCTGCGCGTGCGTGGCATGCGCCAGGATCGTCGCCAGGGGCGAGATGCCCCGCTTTTCGGCCTCCGAGCGGCGCATGAGAACGAGCGCCGCGGCGCCATCCGAAATCGAACTCGAATTCGCCGCCGTCACGCTGCCGCCTTCCCTGAACGCCGGTTTGAGGTGAGGAATTTTGTCGAGCTTCGCCTTTAGCGGCAGCTCATCGCGCAAGACGATCCGGTCCGCGTCCTTGCCGTTCCTGACCGCGACCGGCGCGATCTCCTTCGCAAAACTGCCGTCGGCTATCGCCCGTTGCGCCCGCTCCAGGGAAGCGATGGCGAAGGCGTCCTGGGCGGCGCGGGTAAATTGAAATTTCTCGGCGCAATCCTCCGCGAAAGCGCCCATCGGCAAATGCGCGCCATAGGCATCCTCGAGCCCGTCGAGGAACATATGATCGACGAGTCTGCCATGGCCCATTCGGTAGCCGGACCTCGCGCGATCGAGCAGATAGGGGGCGTTGCTCATGCTTTCCATGCCGCCCGCAAGCGCGATCCGCGCGCTCCCGGCGCATAAAATGTCATGTGCCAGCATGAGCGCCTTCATGCCTGAACCGCACATCTTGTTGACCGTGGTGCAAGGGGTCGACTGCGGCATGCCCGCGGCGAGCGCTGCCTGACGGGCGGGAGCCTGACCCTGGCCCGCCGGCAAGACGCAACCGAGAATCACTTCCTCGATGTCCTCGGGCGCAACCCCGGACCGCGCGAGCGCCGCCTTCGCCGCGGCGGCGCCGAGGCTTGCGGCGGCAAGGTCCTTGAACTCGCCTTGAAAGCCGCCAATCGGCGTGCGCGCGGCGGCGGCGATGACGATCGGATCGGCGTTCGCCATGGTTTCCTATCCCTTTCCTAACAATAGATTGTGATTACCGGCCGAAGAGGAAAGAGGCCGCCCGCTTACGCGCAAAGTGTTGTTTCGCGCTAACCAAAAATTCATTGCAGCGACTGCGTCCAAAAGGAGGCGGATTGCGCTCCAAAATTCGCCCGTTTCTCGCATGATCGTTATCGCAAAGAAGCTCAATTGGCCGCGTTGCCACCAGCGAATGCCGCGAGCAGCAAAACCAGCCCCAATCCCAATACCGCAAAGGCGGCGCCGGTCTCGAACAGGCGCCCCACAATCAAGGCCTGCCCAGAACCCGCCTTGGAATATTTGACTGCCGCGTTTTTGGCGAGGACGGCCGCGCTGGCGAGAGTCGCCGTGGTGATCGCGGTGCCAAGCGACATCGCCCCGACGGCAAAAACTCCGGCCGAAAAAATCCCCTGCGCCAAGGCGAAGACAAGCACGAGAATCGCGCCCGAGCATGGGCGCGATCCGGCCGCCATCATCGTCAAAAGGCCGCTTTTCCACGAAAATCCGGCCCCAAGCGTGCGCGGATCGGGCGCGTGAGAATGGGCGCAGCCCTGGCCGTGGACATGGTTCTCGGCGCAGCCGTCGGCGGCGAAGACAGGGCGTGGTCCCCCCGCCGCCACGGCGAGCGCGGGCGCCCCGCGCCACGCGGAAAGAAGCGCCGCGCCTTTCACGTAAACCAACGCAGCGCCTAGTACCGCTATGCCGGTGTAGCTCGCTATCTCGACCACATTCGCGGCTGCTGTCATGTGCTTGGCCGTCGCCTTGAAGACGATGGCGCCGATGCCGACGATCGCGACCGCGCTAAGGCCTTGCAGGAACGCCGCGCCAACGGCAATCACGAGACCCCGCCGCAAGGCGCGCTCGTTGGCAAGCATATAGGAAGCAATCACCATTTTGCCGTGGCCGGGGCCCGCGGCATGAAAAATACCGTAAGCGAGGCTTAATCCCGCCAGACCCCAGGCAGCCGTGCCGCTTTGCTTAGCGGCACGGATGGCCCCGCTTAACAGGCGATAAAAACCCGCCTCTTGCGCTAGGATCCAGCCCACCATCGCGCCGTGCGCGCCGCCAGCGGAACCCTCATTGGCGCCGACCGCGAAAGGGTGGTGGACGCCCTGCCCGAGGGCTTGGCAAGGCAGCAAGACGACCATACAGAGCAATGCGAGGGGCAAGACCGGCCGGGCGGCGACAAGGACTTGCCCCGCGCCCCGACAAACCGCCGCAAAAGAAAACTCAATTGGGTTCAACAAAGCCTCACGGACAAGCGACAATAATCCGGCTTGCGAGTTTGATTCCAAAATCATAGCCCGGCGAAAGACCGCTGAAAAAGGATTCCGAAAGTTTTTTGGTGTCCGCCGTCGCCAAGGGCTTCGATCCGAGCAGATTGACCGAACATCCCTTTGGCGCGCCGGCCATGCCGACCGGATCCTGTTTTTCCATCTCGAAAGCCACGAAGTAGGTTGGATCATAGACTTGAAAAGAGAAGGCTTTCGAAGCGCTGGCCGGGGTTTTTAATGGAAGCGTAAACCGCAGGACCACGAGTTTGTCCTGCCGCTGTTCCAGCGAATAGTCGATGGGCGTCCCGAATTCAACCTTTGCGTTGGCAACCTTGGCATAGGTGAAAAAGTCGAATTCGGCCAGGGATTCGACATTGGTCTTTGCCAGCGGAGCCAGCTCTTCCTTAGTTAGGAGCTGGCCGTCCTTGCCCTGCCCCTCGGTGACGTAAGCCGAATACATTTCGTCGAATGTCCAGGCATGGCGGATGGCTTCAATCTCGCCCTTGGTGTCGAAAATCACTTGGGCCCGCGCGGAAACCCATACGTGCGGGTGCGCCGCCGCGACGCCTGTGAGAACGGCCACAAAAACGGCGGCCGGGATAAACCTCGAACAGAAACGCCTGAGCATGTAGAGTCCTACGATGGCGCGTTTCGCGAAGCAATCACCCCCGGCCGACCACCCCCCTCGGCGGCAGGCTTTATGACCGCGCAAGTCTGGCCGAAGAAAGGCGGCGATGGCACGTTGGCGGCGGATTTCGGCGGCAGCGCCACGGGAGTGATATTGCTTGGGACGAGAAGCTTTGCCAAGACATACGTCCGGCCCGATCGAGGAGCAGTAGGGCGTCAATCCGCCCCGGACTGAGTGGAGATCTGGTGCTCGATCGCGACCCGGATCAGATCGGCCGTTCGCGCGAGGCCGAGCTTTTTCTTCATGTGGCTGCAATTATTCGCCACGGTCTTGTAGCTGAGCCCGATCGTATCGGCAATTCGCAGCAGGCTGTAGCCTTCGCCGAGGAGTCGGAGAATCTCGAGATCACGGCGCGTCAGGTCGTTGAAGGGGTGCGACAAGAGGGGACGGCGGGACGTCCGGACAGTGAGCAATGCGAGTTCCTGCGCAATATCCGGCTCGAGGTAGTTTTGCCCGGCGGCGACGCGAAAAATGGCCAGCGAAATCTGATCCGGCGGCGCGTTCTTTGTCACATAGCCGAGCGCCCCTGCCTCGAAGGCGCGCGCGACATGAATCGAGTCGTCGTGCACGCTGAAGACGAGGACGCGAGCCGAGTTGTCTTCAATCTTCAGCCGCCGGATCGTCTCCAGCCCGCCGCTCCCTGGCAGGTTGAGATC
>JBOHJQ010000111.1:0-8970 GCA_050728655.1 Methylocella sp. | reverse complement strand
GGCCAGCAGATGGGCGAGCGCGTCGCCGAAAACCGCGCCACGGCCGTGGCCGACATGCATGGGACCGGTCGGGTTCGCCGAGACATATTCGACATTGATCTTAAGTTTTTTCGCGCCGCCCAAGGCCGGCCGGCCAAACCGCGGTCCCTGTTCGAGCGCCGCGCGCAAGACGCGGGCGAAGACCGGCGGTCTAAGGCGAATGTTGATGAAGCCCGGCCCCGCGACTTCGGCCTCCGCGACATCGGGATTGTCAGCCAGCGCGGCGGCGATCTCGACCGCGAGCTGGCGCGGGTTGGCGAAGTTTGGCCGCGCCTCTTTCGCGTAAACCATCGCCGCATTGGTGGAAAGATCGCCATGCGCCGGGTCGCGCGGCGGCTCGACGGCAAAGCGTTGCAAATCGAGATTATCCGGCAAGCGGCCGCTCGCCGCGATCCGGCGCAAAATTGAGCCGATCAGCTCGTGGAACTCCGCGTAGAGGTTCATCGCTCACCAACGTAAGGCGCTTCGCGGCGATATCGCCACGTGCCGCGAGAAAATCCCATCAAATAACAGCTTAATCCGCTTTCTCGGCAATATCGTAGATATCACACACGCCAAAAGTAGACGGCGCGCCGCGAGCATTGGCCGATTTTAATTCATTGTTAGGTAATTTTCGGTATTATTACCTCACCATAAATAAAATCCCCTTGCTGAGACCTGGTCCTGCCAAAAAAGGGTCACTCCAGAGGCTTAGCCATAACTAGCCAATCGATGAAGGTGCCATGCATATCACCATAGCTCAAGATACGACTGAGAAAGAAGATTCCCCACGCGTAAGCCGAAGCGATATGCTATCTGGCTCCGCCCATTCTGGGCGTGCGCTTGGCGTCGCGTCACGTCCCGCCGGATATTACATGATTGAATCGCTGGAAATTGAAAACTTCCGGGCATTCAAGAAGCTGAGTCTCGCCAGATTAAAGCCCTTGAATATCATTGTTGGGGACAACGGAAGCGGCAAAACGGCCCTTCTCGAGGCCATCTTTTTTGCCGCCGGTCCAAGCCCGGAGATTGGCGTTCGGATGCGACAATGGCGCGGTTTGGAAATGGGCGGTGCAATTCCGCACACCGACATTTATGAGGCATTGTGGGCTGATCTATTCTGCGGCTTCAGCAAGAATGCCATTGTAAAGATTGATTTACACGGCTCCAGAAACGACTCGCGATCCCTGACAATTTTCTACAATAAGGACGAGCCAATAACATTGCCGCTGTCTGAAAAGCAACCTTCGACGCCAGCAACCTATACTCCTGTTACATTCCGTTGGGAAGTGCCCGGCAGCAACCCGGTGATCATAACGCCGCGTAGCACTGTTGGCGGCTTACAGATTGACGTTTCTGCTGAATCCAATATCAAGGCATTTTTCCTTGCGGCCCGTGAAAAAATTTCACCTCAAATTGTCGCGTCCCTATATTCAGGGCTGAGCAAAACTAACCAAGAACAGAAATTCATTGATGACATAAAAGAGCAATTCCAGTCAGTGCGCGCTCTTTCAGTCGAGGTCGAGGCTGGCGCTCATATGTTGTTTGTCTCTGTGGACGGCCTCAGCCGAAGAATACCAATCAATCTTTATTCAAACGGCGCGAGTCATTTGGCTGGCGTGCTGTTGCATATTTCTACCGCTGCGGAGGGACTCGTTTGCATTGATGAGCTTGAGAATGGCATCCATCACTCAAGGCTAGCTCGTTGCTGGCACCAGATAATTAGATCTGTAATAGATTCTCATGCTCAGGTATTCGCTTCGGTGCATAGCTTGGAAGCACTGAAAGTCGCATTACCGACGCTCACGGATCATCGGGACGATTTCTCTCTCGTTCAAGTCTTTCAAGAGAATGGTGCCAGTAAAGCCGTTGTCGTACCAGGTAAGGAAGCGGTAGCCGCCATTGAGAATGATATAGAGGTTCGAGGCTAGCTGCGATGCCTCTAATGCTTACCGAGGAGCTAGTCCTTTGTTGCGAAGGTGAAGCAGACCGCCAGTTCTTAAGGAAGATGACCGAAAAGCGGAGACTTCCGAAATTCGATATGCCGTTCCCAACTGAAAAACTGCATGGCAACGGGGCCTTTGGTGGAATGCTGGAAGCGATTCGAGGAAATAAACGCCATTTTCCTCGAATTAAAGGTGTATTGATTGTCGCTGACAGCACGGAACATCCTGACATTTTATTCCAGAACCTATGTGAGCAAATCAGGGAACTCGGCGGATATGGTATCCCATCGAGGCTGGCGGATGTCGGGCGTGCTGACGGTCATCCTGCTGTGGGGGTTATGACCCTTCCTGATGAAAAAACCCCCGGCGCGTTAGAAACGTTGCTAGCTGAGGAGATGACGACGAAAAGGCCGTGGATCGGCACTTGCGTAGACGCGTTCTTGCGCTGTGACAAGGTTGACGCGCATGGCTGGCCCGCGGAAAAGCGCGACAAGGCGCGTTTTCACAGCATGGTCGCAGTGCTTAATCGAGATGACCCAAGCAAAGCGGCCTCATGGGCGTTCAAGGATCCGACGCCTCTCATTGCCGTAGAGGCGTCGTGCTTCAACGGTGTTGAGCGCAGGATCCGCGAGTTTTGCGCGGCCGTGGGTGCGATCTAGCTACGCCACGGCTCCGAAACGATCGAAAGGGGCAGCGGGAGTTGGGTCCCGCCGCGCTACTGCAATTCCGGGGTTTCGTCAAAGAGCTTGCGATGCTCGGCGGCGGCATAACGGTCGGTCATCCCGGCGATGTAATCGCAGATGAGCCGCGCGCGGCGCGCTTCGCCGGCGCCTGCCGTGGCGGCGGCTGCCGCCCATTCGGCCGGCATCACATCCGGGGCAATGAAAAACCGGGAAAAAAGATCGCTAACGATCAGACCCGCTTGCTCGCGAATACGGACGAGGCGGTTATGCCGGTACATGTTTTTTAACAGAAAGCTCCTGATCGAATTGTCGGCACGCGCCGCCGCGCGCGAAAACCCGATCAGAGGCGCGCCATGCGCCCGCACGTCCTCCGCGCTCGCGGCCCCCGACGCTTCGATCCGCCGCCGGCTCTCAGTGATCGCATCCTCGATGAAAAACGTGATCAGCCGGCGCACGAGCTCATGGATGGCGCGGACCGGTTCGAGGCCAGGATAAAGCGCCGCGATCTCGCCGCCAATGTCGCGGAGAAGATCGACCTCGCCAATGTTCGCAAAATCGATGAGGCCGGCGCGCAACGCGTCGTCAAGGTCATGCGCGTTATAGGCGATGCCGTCGGCGAGTGCCGCGGCCTGTGCCTCGGCGGAAGCGAAATGCGCAAGTGCGAGATCATGAACCGAATTATATTCAAGGATCGCCGCGGGAAGTCCGCGTTTCGCGTAACGCGCGGCCACTCTGCCATCGGCTTGCAAAAGCGGGCCGTTATGTTTGACGAGCCCTTCCAGCGTCTCCCAAGTCAGATTGAGTCCATCGAAGGCCGCGTAGCGGCGCTCGAGCTTGATGACAATTCGCAGCGCCTGGGCGTTATGATCGAAGCCGCCGTAAGGAGCCATGAGTTCGTCGAGCACATCCTCGCCAGTGTGGCCAAACGGCGTGTGGCCAAGATCATGGGAAAGCGCAAGGGCCTCGGCGAGATCGTCGTCGAGGCCGAGCGCGCGGGCAAGCGTGCGCGCGATTTGACCGACTTCGAGCGTGTGGGTGAGCCTGGTGCGGAAATGGTCCCCCTCATGCGGAACGAAGACCTGCGTCTTGTGGGCCAGCCTCCGGAAGGCCGTGCAATGGATGATGCGGTCGCGATCGCGCTGAAATACCGAGCGCGCTGGCGAATGAGGCTCCGCGATCAAGCGTCCGCGGCTTCGCGCCGGATCCGCGGCGTAAGGCGCGCGCTGGGGGACGACAGCGAAAGCGAAAGCGGAAGAAAAGTGGCAGGCTGGCATGAAAACCTGGATTGCTCCGCGCGACACATTGCAGCGGCGAGCCTCCCGACGTATCTTACTTATTGCCAGAGGAGGCAAGCGCGCGGGCGCGCCTCCTTATGCCCACGCGCACCTTCGAGGTAGTCAAAATGAGCGAAGCAACAGTGGAAGCCGCCGTCGAACTCACCGAAAACGCCGCGCGGCGCATCGCCGAGATTTTGCGGAGCGAGCCGGCGGGCGCGTTTCTGCGCATTGGCGTCGACGGCGGCGGTTGCTCAGGATTTACCTATACCTACAACCTCGCGACGGAACAATCTTCCGATGATCTCGTGATCGAGCGCGACGGCGCAATGGTCGCGATCGATCCGGTCTCGCTCGATCTCTTGCGAGGTTCAAAGATCGATTTTATCGACGATCTGATGGGCCGGATGTTCAAAATCGACAATCCTGCGGCGACGGCGTCCTGTGGCTGCGGATCGAGCTTCGCGATCTAGCTGCGTGACTCCTGTCCTCCGTGCGGCGGCGCCCGCACCAAGGGATTGTTACTTCGTAAAAGACACGAACAAGCTCCGCCTGGCGGTGGGTGTCAGTCTTTTCCAAAATGTGTTTGAGATGGAATCGCGCCGTGGATAGGGCAATAGCCAGCCGGGACGCTGCCCTTGCGAGGCCTTCTCCCGAGACCAGTTGAGAGACGACGCGCGCTTCCGTCGCAGTCAAGGCGAAGAGATCCGCAAAGACATTTATTCGATCGGCGAGCGCGCGCTGACAATCAACGATGACAAGGCCGGCGGCTGGGTGTTCCTTGCTGGGCGGAACCTCTGCGAGACTGGGGCAGAGAGGCACGACATGCACGACGAGGGACGCCCTTCCATCTTCATCGCGAATTATGAGCGACCCTCCTTGCACCGATTCATCTGTCTGCCGCGAAGCGGCAGTTATAAGCGATTGTAATTTTCTTGAAGTCGCAAAATCCGCGGCACTGATGCAATTGCGTTCGCAGCGCAGGCCGTTGCTAGCGCGCATTAAGGTTTCAGCCGCGTCATTTACATAGACAATACCCCGATCTGCTTTAGCAAGAATCAAACCAAAACCGGCGCGTGCCATCGCGCTTCCCAGCAATTCCGCAAGCGTCCTGTCCTCGCTGCGGAAATCGGGGACGAGAAAGGCACGTTCAATTTGGGACGCGACTATTTGCATTCGTTCGACTCTTGCGAAAGCAAGGACTGGGTATCTCACGACATTTCCTGACGGGCCGGGGATTGCATTCCGGACTGGCTCGAGTTGACCTTTCTGGTTTCGGGTTGGCCCGATTTGATCCCCGGAGTCCATTTCGATTGAAGCAGACGCTAATCGGCCATCGCGGCCGCCGCCTCATCAAGATTGATGAGGCGCGTAAGTTTTTTGCGATTCTTGTGAAATATCGCCGCGTTAGATCGGGTTCGGCAGCCGCGTCGCGGAAATCGCGGTGAGAAGCGCCACAATGTCGACTTGGCGGGTGCAGCCGGTCTTTTCCAACACGCCGCGCACATGGGTGCGGATGGTGTTCGCGGAAGTGCCGCGATCGGTGGCAATGTCTTCCACGGTTTTTCCGGAGGCGAGACTGCGGGCGACGCGCGCCTCGGCGGGCGTCAGATCAAACAGGGACTGCACCAGCTCGACTGGGGGCGCTTGCGGCAGAGTCACGGGGGTCAACACGAGCGCGGCGGCGCAGCGCACGAAGATATCCCGCGCGGACAAGCGGATGGGCACGACGTGCGCGACCATCATCGCCTGTGTGCCGGCGTCACGAACCGGGAATGAGCGCACGCGCGGACCGCCCTCCAAATCAATTGTCGCGATCGCGTCGCGCAACAGATTATCGGCGGCTCTGTCCTTCAGCGACACGCGGTCATGCGCTCGCCACTGAACATGGCCGGTCAACGCTTCGATCAAATGGTTGGCGGCGAGGACCTTGCCGTGCTCATTGAGAACCAGCGCCGGGAGGCCCATGACGGCGAGCGTTTCGCTGGCGATGCGCGCCCGCTCCAGCTGCAAGCGCGCCGACATGAGTGCGCTGCGGGCGAGATGGGGACGCAGTTCGTCGAGTTTCTGGACAACGGCGCGTTCCACAGGTCCGCGCCTGTATGCTCGCTCCATGATGAGGGCTAAATTGTCTCCAGTCGGCAAGGAAATGGCTGTGGCTGCGGTCCAACCCAGGCCTCGGGGACGAAGCATATCGCGATACGCCGGATCGTTGTCCATTTCCTCGGCAGTATAGAGGTCATAATCAACCAAAAATCCGGCGTGGCGGGCTGCGAGCAGACGGTTAAAGCGTTGCGACCGCGCGATCCACCCGCTTTCTACGAGGGGCCTCAATACCTCCATTGCGAGTTCCGAGGAGGCGGCGCAATCTTGGACTTCACCATTGGACACGCACAGCCAACCAGTGTTCGCGCCGGTGATTTTGACGAGGTCGGTTAGAACGCCCGGCCACAGCTCCGGCACGAAGGAACTCTCGTAAATTCGATCAACGAGTTCCTGGTCCATCGTTCGCTTGTCCCGATTACGGCGTAAGCAGCAATTGGATTTGGAGCATATCTAGCAATCGCACGTTCGCAAAGCGATCAAGAGCAGCGCGCGCCAGTAAACGCTCACACCTCTACTAGCGCCGCGTTAGATCGGGCTCGGCAGCCGCGTCGCGGAAATCGCGGTCAGAAGCGCCACAATATCGGTTTGGCGGTTGCAGCCGGTTTTCTCCAACACGCCGCGCACATGGGTGCGGATGGTGTTCGCGGAAGTGCCGCGATCGGTGGCAATGTCTTCTACGGTTTTGCCGGAGGCGAGGCTGCGAGCGACACGCGCCTCGGCGGGCGTCAGATCGAACAAGGACTGCACCAACTCGACCGGGGGGGCTTGCGGCAGAGTCACGGGGGTCAACACGAGCGCGGCGGCGCAGCGGACGAAGATATCCCGCGCGGACAACCGAATGGGAACGACATGCGCGACCATCATCGCCTCGGCGCCGGTGTCGCGGACCGGAAAAGAGCGCACGGCGCCGCCCGCCACAACAATTGCCGCGATCGCGTCGCGCAATAGATTATCGGCGGCTCTGTCCTTCAGCGACACGCGATCCTGCGCCCGCCAATGGACGTAGCTCGTCATCGCTTCAATCAAATGGTTCGCCGTGAGAACCTTGCCTTGCTCATTGAGAACCAGCGCGGGAAGACCAATAACGGCGAGCGTTTCGCTGGCGATGCGCGCCCGCTCTAACTGCAAGCGCGCCGACATCAATGCGCTACGGGCGAGATGGGGACGCAGTTCATCGAGCTTTTGGACGACGGCGGGTTCAATCGGTCCGCGTTCCGTCCGTCGCGTCACGGAGAAAATCACGTTTTCGCCCGTTGGGATAGGAATCGCCGTGGCCACAGCCGATCCGACGCCATACTGACGCCAAAAGTCGCGGTAGATCGGTTCTTGATCCAATTCGTCGGGAGTTAATAGGTCGAGTGCAGTCAAAAATCCAGCGTGGCGCGCGGCAAACAAACGAGATACGATCTGTCCACGCCAGAGCCAACGTTCGTTCACAAATCTTGCAGCGTTTTCCCGGTCAATTACTGAAGCAGTCCAATATTGAACCTCGGCTTTGGTGATAAGCAGCGTCCCTGCGGTGGCCTCCGCTATACGACCAAGTGCGTCAAGCACATCGGGCCAAAGCTCCGGTACGAAGGAACTTTCGTAGATTCGGTCAACGAGTTCCGGGTCCATGGATTGCTTGTCCAGATTACGGCGAAGGCAACAATTGGATTTGGATCATATCGAGCATTCATACGTTCGCAAGCGATCGAGAGCAGCGCGTGTGCCGATTAACGCTCACTCCTCTAGCAGCGCCGTGTTAGATTGGGTTTGGCAGCCGCGTCGCGGAAATCGCGGTAAGAAGTGCCACAATGTCGACTTGGCGGTTGCAGCCGGTTTTTTCTAACACGCCACGCACATGGGTGCGGATGGTGTTGGCGGAAGTGCCGCGATCGGTGGCAATATCTTCCACGGTTTTGCCGGAGGCGAGACTGCGGGCGACGCGCGCCTCGGCGGGCGTCAGATCGAACAAGGACTGCACCAGCTCGACTGGGGGCGCTTGCGGCAGAGTCACGGGGGTCAACACGAGGGCGGCGGCGCAGCGCACGAAGATATCCCGCGCGGACAAGCGGATGGGCACGACATGCGCGACCATCATCGCCTGTGTGTCGGCGTCGCGGACCGGGAAGGAGCGCACGGCGCCGCCCGCCACATCGATGGCCGCGATCGCGTCGCGCAACAGATTATCGGCGGCTCTGTCCTTCAGCGATACGCGGTCATGCGCCCGCCACTGAACATGGCCGGTCAACGCTTCGATCAAATTGTTCGCGGCGAGGACCTTGCCTTGCTCGTTGAGAACCAGCGCCGGGAGGCCCATGACGGCGAGCGTTTCGCTGGCGATGCGCGCCCGTTCCAGCTGCAAGCGCGCCGACATGAGTGCGCTACGGGCGAGATGGGGACGCAGTTTATCCAGTTCTTGGACGACGGCGCGTTCCACAGGTCCGCGTTCGGTCCGCCGTGTCATGACGAAAATCACATTTTCGCCCGTAGGGATCGGAATAACTGTGCCGACAGCCCATCCGACGCCCTGAGGACGCCAATAGTCACGGTAGATCGGTTCCAAATCCAATTCGTCCGGAGTGAAAATGTCGCTTTCGGTCAAAAATCCTGAATGGCGCGCGGCAAACGCGCGAGCAACGAACTGTCCACGCCAGAACCAACCTTCGTTCACCAATTTTTCCGCGCGTTCACGGGACCCATGCGAGGCGGTCAAATATTGAACCTCGGCTTTGGTGATAAACAGCGTCCCTCCGGTGGCCTCCGCTATTCGTCCAAGCTCGTCCAAAACACCCGGCCACAGCTCCGGCACAAAGGAACTCTCATAGATTCGATCAACGAGTTCCGGGTCCATGGATTGCTTGTCCAGATTACGGCGAAGGCAACAATTGGATTTGGATCATATCGAGCATTCATACGTTCGCAAGCGATCGAGAGCAGCGCGTGTGCCGATTAACGCTC
>JBOHJQ010000110.1:0-9031 GCA_050728655.1 Methylocella sp. | reverse complement strand
CAGCGGCAAGACTCTCGTCACCAATCAAACCGGTCCCGAGGGCAAGGTCGTGCAGCGAGTCTATGTCGAGGTCGCCGAACCGTTCGAGCGCGAGATTTACCTTGGCTTCGTTCTTGACCGCAAGGTCGAGCGGGTCCGGGTTATCGCGTCGCGCTTCGGCGGCATGGAAATCGAGGAGATCGCCAGGGACCATCCGGAAGAAATCCTGCAAGTAGTGGTCGAGCCGGCGGTGGGGCTCCAGGCGTTCGAGGCGCGCGAGCTCGCCTTCGGTCTCGGGCTCAATCTGAAGCAGGTCAGCCGCGCCGTCGCCAGCATGCTCGGCTGCTACCGCGCGTTTCGCGATCTCGATGCCACCATGGTCGAGATCAATCCGCTGGTCATCACCAAGGACGACCGGGTTCTTGCGCTCGATGCCAAGATGTCGTTCGACGACAATGCCCTGTTCCGGCGCGGCACGGTCGCCGACATGCGCGACCATTCGCAGGAAGACCCGCGCGAGGTCCAGGCCGCCGAGCACAACCTCAACTATGTCGGCCTCGACGGCAATATCGGTTGCATTGTCAATGGTGCCGGGCTCGCCATGGCAACCATGGACATGATCAAATATGCGGGCGGCAGCCCGGCGAACTTCCTCGACATCGGCGGCGGCGCCTCGCCGGAACGGGTTGCCGCGGCGTTTCGTCTCGTGTTGTCCGACAAGAATGTCGAGGCGATTCTGGTCAACGTGTTCGCCGGCATCAACCGTTGCGATTGGGTCGCTGAAGGCGTCGTCCAGGCTTGCCGCGAATTGAAGGTCGATGTCCCCTTGGTGGTGCGACTTTCGGGGACAAATGTCGAGGCCGGGCGCGATATCATCGCGAAAAGCGGTCTGCCGATCATCTCCGCCGATACCCTCGCCGATGCCGCCAAGGCGGCGGTCGGCGCCGCCCGAGGCGCACCGCAAAGGGACGTCCGCACGGCCTGACCGCGTCGATTGCGGCACGCGGGAGCGTTACTGACCGTTGGATTCACAAAAGCACACTTAGGCGCGTGCTTTTTTTCGCATTTTCGGCCGGGGAAAAGGGTCGAGGACCTTCGCCGGAAATTGCTTGAGGAAAGTCAAAGCCGATGAGCATTCTGATCGACGAAACAAGCCGAGTCCTGATTCAGGGCTTCACGGGCGACAAGGGTACGTTCCATGCCAAGGAAATGATCGCCTACGGCACCAAGATCGTTGGCGGTGTCACACCCGGCAAGGGCGGAGCCAAGCATCTCGGCCTGCCGGTGTTCAACACCGTGAAGGAAGCAGTTAAGCAGACCGGCGCGACCCATAGCATCGCCTTCGTCGCGCCGGCCTTCTGCGCCGACGCGATCATGGAGGCGGCCGACGCGGGGATCGGGCTCGTGTGCTCGATAACCGACGGAATTCCCGCGCAGGACATGATGCGGGTGAAGCGCTATCTGTTGCGCTATCAGCGCGACCACCGGACCTTGCTGGTCGGGCCGAACTGCGCGGGTATCATCAGTCCCGGCAAGGCGATGCTAGGGATCATGCCGGGCCATATCTATATGCGCGGCACGATCGGTGTCGTTTCCCGCTCGGGCACGCTTGGTTATGAAGCCGCGGCGCAGATGAAGGCCCTTGGGATCGGCGTTTCGACGAGCGTCGGCATTGGCGGCGATCCGATCAATGGCAGCTCGTTCCTGGACCATCTGGTGCTGTTCGAGCGCGATCCGGAAACCACCGCGGTCATGATGATCGGCGAAATCGGCGGGCCCCAGGAAGCCGAGGCGGCGGCGTGGATCAAGAGCCACATGACCAAACCGGTGGTCGGCTATGTCGCGGGCCTCACCGCGCCAAAAGGCCGCCGCATGGGCCATGCCGGCGCGATCATTTCGGCAAGCGGCGACAGCGCCGCCGAAAAAGCGGAAATCATGAAATCCTACGGCCTGACCGTGGCTCCCAGTCCGAGCGAGCTTGGCACGACGATGGCCAAGGTTTTGACGCATTGAGGACGCCGGCGCCCAGATCGCCAAAATCCCATTTCCGCCCGAGCAACCGCTGATTTTCCAGTGCCGCGACAACATGTTGGGCAAAAACGACGTCCTCTCGTCCAGCCGGGGCAGGGTTAGCCATGACCGAGTTTAGGGCCGGCCGGCCAGGCTTCGAGATCGGCAACGCGCCTGGAAGCATTCAAGCGGTGCTCGACGGCGAGGAAACCGCGGACATCCTGTTCGAGTTGCTGGCCGGCGTTGTCCACCGCCAACATCCAGAGGTGGCGGCGGCGCTGAGGGGGAAATCCGAGCCCATGGATTTCGCGCCGGATTTGCTCGCCCGTGTCTTCCAGGCCCACGGAATCTGGTTCCAGCTGTTGGCAATCGTCGAACAGCATACCGCGATGCGGCTGCGCCGCCAAACCGAGCGCGTGCGCGGCGAAACGGCGGTGGAGGGCACATTCGCCAATCTTATCGCCGAGGCGGCAAATCTAGGCGTCGAGGCGCAAGAACTGCGCGGCCGTCTGGCTTCGACCCGGATCCGGCCGGTCATCACCGCCCATCCCACCGAAGCAAAGCGGGTGACCGTCCTCGAAAAGCATCGCCGCATCTACCGGCTTCTGGTCGAGCTGGAACAGCCGCGATGGACCGCGCGGGAACGCACCCGGATCATCGACACATTGCGTGACGAGATCGCGCTGTTGTGGATGACCGGCGAACTGCGCCTGGAGAAGCCGTCGGTCGATCAGGAAGTCGCCTGGGGCCTGCATTTCTTCCACGAGACGCTGTTCGATGGCGTCCCGGATCTGTTGCAGAAGCTCGACCGCGTGCTCGCTCAATTTTATCCGGGCGAACCCCTCGCGCCGACGCCGGTTTTCCAGTTTGGCTCATGGATTGGCGGGGATCGCGACGGCAACCCTTTCGTCACCAACGACGTGACGCGCCGCGCGCTCAGCCAAAATGCACTGGCAAGCCTGCGCCATTACGAGCAGCATCTTACGCTTCTGTTGCAGCGGATGTCGATCGCCGAGCGGGCGCTGCCTTTTTCTCCGGCATTCCGGACGGCACTCGGAAATGCCCTTGCCGAGAGCCCGGAAGGCGCGATGATCGCAAAGCGTAATTCCGGCGAGCCTTATCGCCAGTTCCTGTTTTGCATGCTGCGCAAGCTCCAGCTCGCCATTGTCCGCGCCGGACATGGGCACGCCTCCGTTGGCGCCGGTTATCGCACCGCCGACGAGCTCATCACCGATCTCCGGATTCTTGAGGATGCGCTGATTGCAAGCGGCGCCCCAGATCTTAGCGAAGACCTCGTGCGGCCGGTCCGCAGGGCGGTGGAGATCTTCCGCTTCCGCACGGTCAGGCTCGATCTGCGCGAAAACACGACGCGACTGACCGAAACCTTGCAGGCGCTGTGGCGGGCCTCCGCTGGCCAAAACGGCGGAACGCCGCCCGATCCCGGATCGGCGGAGTGGAAAAACTGGATCGTCGCCGAGCTCGCCCGGCCGTTGCCTTCGAAGCATGCGCGGCCAGAGCTTCCACCCGAGGCGCTGGAGACGCTTGGCATGTTCGAGCTCGCCCGCGACAAAGGCAATGAATTCGATCGCGAAGCCTTCGGCAGCTTCATCCTCAGCATGACCCGCTCGGCCGCCGATATCCTCGGCGCCTATCTCCTTGCCAAGGAGGCTGGGCTATTTATCGATGCCGCGGGTGTCGAGGCCTGCACCCTGCCGATCGTGCCGCTGTTCGAGACGATCGCCGATTTGCGCGCCGCGCCCGCGATCATGCGCGAGCTATTGTCGCTGCCGGTTGTCCGGCGCAGCGCCCGCGCCCAAGGAGGGGTGCAGGAAGTCATGATCGGCTATTCGGACTCCAACAAGGATGGCGGATTTTTAGCGTCCAACTGGGAATTGGCGAAGGCGCAGACGCGGATCACCAAAATCGGCAGCGAAAGCGGAATTCCGATCGCGTTTTTCCACGGCCGGGGCGGCTCGGTCAGCCGTGGCGGCGCCCCTACCGCGCAGGCGATCGCGGCGCAGCCCGCGGCCTCGATCAATGGGCGCTTCCGGGTGACCGAACAAGGCGAGGTGGTATCGTTCAAATACGCCAACCGCGGCACCGCGGCCTACCAGATGGAAGTGCTCGCGTCCGCCGTGCTCAAGCACGCTCTAATATCTGAGCGCGAGCAGGCGCTGGTGCCGAGGGCCGAGTTCGACGAGGCGATGGAGGCGCTTTCGGGTGCCGCCTATGCGGCCTACGCAGGGTTGATTTCGCACCCGGATCTTTTGCCTTATTTTCAGGCGGCAAGTCCGCTCGAGGAAATCGCGCTGCTCAATATCGGGTCACGCCCAGCGCGCCGCTTTGGCGCGCGCTCGCTGGCCGATCTCAGGGCAATCCCGTTTGTGTTCGCCTGGTCGCAAAACCGCCATGCGGTCACCGGCTGGTACGGGACGGGGAGCGGCATTGCCAGTTTCCTCGATGTGCGCAAAGGTCGTGGCGAGGCGCTGCTGCGGCGGATGTTCACCGAGTCGCGCTTGTTCCGGCTGATTATTGGCGAGGTCGAGAAAACCCTATGCCTCGTCGATCTGAAAATCGCCCGCGAGTATGCGGGCCTTGTTGCCGACCCGGCCAAGCGCGACGCCATCTTCGCCCTGATCGAGCAAGAGTTCAGGCTGACTTGCGACATGGTGCTGCGCGTCACCCAGGAGCGCGAGATTGGCGAGCGATTCCCAAGCTATCGTGCCCGTCTCGCGCACCGTCTGCCGACGATTGCCCAAGTCAATCGCGACCAGGTCGAGCTGTTGCGGCGCTTCCGTGCCTGCGAAACGGACGAGGCCATGGAGGCCTATAAGTCGAACCTGCTGCTGTCGATCAATTGCATCGCCAGCGGCCTTGGCGCCACCGGCTGAGCCGGGCCTGCGCCATTAACGGCAATGAGAGAGACAACGAGAGAGGAAAAAGGGCATGAGCTTCACGATCATCGAGCAGGCAACGCCGCGCCTGCATCGCTCCGAACTCGCGGTTCCAGGCTCCAATCCTGGATTGTTCGAAAAGGCCGCCCAGTCGGCCGCGGACATTATTTTCCTGGACGTCGAGGACGCCGTCGCCCCCGACGACAAGGAGCAGGCCCGCAAGAATATCGTCGCCGGGCTGAACGAGATCGATTGGGGCACCAAGACCATGATGATCCGCATCAATGGTCTCGACACGCATTACATGTACCGCGACGTCGTCGATATCGTCGAGGCTTGTCCGCGCCTCGACATGATCTTGATCCCCAAGGCCGGCGTTGCGGCCGATGTCTATGCCGTGGACATGCTGGTGACCCAGATCGAGACGGCGAAGAAACGCGAAAAGCGGATCGGCTTCGAGGTCTTAATCGAGACCGCGCTCGGCATGGCCAATGTCGAGGCCATCGCGCAATCGAGCCGGCGGCTCGAGGCGATGTCCTTCGGGGTCGCCGATTATGCCGCCTCGACGCGCGCGCGCACAACGGTGATTGGCGGCGTCAACGCGGATTACGGCGTGCTCACCGACAAGGACGCCTCCGGCAACCGTGCCTATTATTGGGCCGATCAATGGCATGCGGCCCAGACTCGCATGATGGTCGCCTGCCGGGCATACGGCTTGCGTCCGATCGACGGTCCTTTCGGGGATTTTTTGGACGCGGATGGTTTTACCGCCGCCGCGAAGCGCGCCGCGGTGCTCGGCTACGAGGGAAAATGGGCGATCCATCCCTCGCAGATCGAGCCCGCCAATCGGGTGTTCACGCCGTCGGAAGCCGAGGTGACCAAGGCGCGCCGGATCGTCGCCGCGATGGCCGACGCCGCCAAGGCTGGAAAAGGGGCGGTGTCGCTCGACGGAAAGCTGATCGATATCGCGAGCATAAGGATGGCCGAGGCGCTATTGAAAAAAGCCGCCGCGATGGGCGCGGCGGCCTAACGCGCTTGACATCGGTTTTGGCTTGATCGCGCGCCGCTCATCCCTATGCCCGTGTGGCATAATGCGCGTCGTAGAGCCAATCATAGCGGGCGAGCATTTTTTGGCCGCCGAGCGCGCGCATTGCCATATCGCGGAGAAGCGCGGCGGGACCGGCAAGATGGTAGATTTTGGCTTGCCTGCGCGACTCCCGCTGCACCCGCGCCGCGCGCGGGCACCGCGCCGCTTGATAAGCGCGGAGACTCGTTTCGATATTTTCGCCGCGTGTCAAAACTTCGCCTAAGGCGCCGGCGTCCTCGATGGCCTGGGCCGCGCCCTGGGCAAGAAATGGCAGCATGGGATGCGCGGCATCGCCGATGAGCGCCACGCGCCCTGCTACCCAGCTCGTGATTGGATGGCAATCGAAAAGCGGCCATTTCCGCCAATCGGGAGCAGCGCGCAGCAACTCCCTCGCTGTTGCATCCCAGCTCGAGAAACGCGCTGCGAGAAAGCTCCCGTCCCCTGGGCTCGACCAAAAATCCGCTTTTTCGTCGCGGAAATCCTCGTCCACGATCGCGACGACATTGATGACCGCGCCGCCGCGCAACGGATAATGGACGAGATGCGCCTTGCGCCCGAGCCAAAGGGTCGTCTCTTCGCGGCGCATCGCGGGCGCGGCGCGGGCAGCATCGACCATGGCGCGCCAGGCGGTCCGGCCCGAAAATCTTGCGCTATCGGCGCCGAGCCTTTGCCGCACGAAGGAGCGCACTCCGTCGGCGCCGATCAGGCAATCGCCCGAAGCCTTCAGCCGGACCACGCCTTGCTCTATTGCCACCGCGACGGAGTTTTCGCCGGAAGCAAAGCCCGCGACGGCGGCCCCGGTTTGGAGTTTGATGCCGGGTTCACGCGCGATGGTTTCCAGAAGGGCGCGCTGGAGATCGGCGCGGTGGACGACAAGATAGGGCGCCCCCCAGCGCCGCTCCGCATCATCGAGCGGCATGAGCGCGAGGGTCGCGCCATCCCGCGCGCGGCGGATTCTTATTGCTTTCGGGCGAAGAGCGAAGGGCCTCAGGCGCTCGATCACGCCGAGCCTTCCTAGAATCACGCTGGCGTTCGGCGAGAGCTGGAGGCCTGCCCCGGTCTCTTCGAGAACTTTCGATTTTTCGTAAAGGCTGACCCGCCAGCCTCCCCGCGCGAGGCATAATGCAGTGCAAAGCCCGGCGATCCCGGCTCCGGCGATCACCGCATGCCGCGGGTTCATCGCGGCAGCTCAGGCGCGTTCAATCGCCGGCTTTGCCCCGGATTCAGAACCAAGACCAGGCTCGAAAGCGCATTCCGGCGGGTCGCACCTTCCATCGAGACGCGCGTCATAAACATAATGCGTCGAGCAATAGGGACAGATCGCGTCGTTGTCGTCGCCCATGTCGATGAAAATATGCGGATGGTCGAAGGGAGGCAAAGCGCCGACGCACATGAATTCCTTGGCGCCCACCAGTACTTGCGGAACGCCCGGCTGGTTGTGGAAATGCGGCGTGCTATGGGTGGTCATGATCTGTCCGAGTCGCAGCGGGGGAAACGCTCGCAACATAAGCGGCCGCGCGGGGTTTGGGTAGCCCCCAAACTCCACAGCGGCAAACCCAGCGCCATGGACTGTTGGAGGCGACAAATGGGTGGCGCACCGCCAGACTGGTTTGCACGCGGCATTGGGAATATCTGGCTGCCCTACACGCAGATGAAGACGGCGGAAGACCCGCTTCCCGTCGCGTGCACGCAAGGTAGCCGCATTTATCTCAGCAATGGACGCGAGCTCATCGACGGGATCGCGAGCTGGTGGACCGCGTGCCACGGCTATAATCACCCGCATATTCGCGCGGCGGTCTTAGAGCAGCTCGGTCGGATGCCGCACATCATGTTCGGCGGGCTCGTGCATGAGCCGGCACTCGATCTGGCGCGGCGGCTCGTGAATCTGCTGCCAGGCGGGCTCGACAGGGTTTTTTTCTGCGACAGCGGCTCGGTCGCGGTCGAGGTCGCGATGAAGATGGCGGTGCAATTCTGGCTCAATAAGGGCATTACCCGGCGCAGCCGCTTTCTTGCGTTCAAGGGCGGCTATCACGGCGACACCTTCGCGGCGATGTCGGTCTGCGACCCCGAGGAAGGAATGCACGGCCTCTTCGCCAAGGTCTTGCCGCAACAAATCATCGCGGAACTTCCCGCCGGGGCGGATAAAGCGCAGGCTTTCGATGCTCTGCTGGAGCGCCACGCGGAAGACCTTGCCGGGATTATCGTCGAGCCTTTGGTGCAAGGCGCGGGCGGCATGTTGTTTCACGGGCCGGAAGTGCTGCGGCTTTTGCGGGCGGCGGCCGACCGGCACGGTCTTCTGTTGATTTTTGACGAGATTTTTACCGGCTTTGGGCGCACCGGAACGATGTTCGCCTGCGAGGCGGCGGGCGTTACCCCAGACATTATCACCCTCTCGAAGGCGTTGACCGGCGGGACCATGGGGCTTGGCGCGGCGATCGCCACGAAAAAAGTGTTTGGGGCGTTTTTTTCGGACGCGCCAAGCGATGCGCTGATGCATGGCCCGACATTTATGGCCAATCCGCTCGCCTGCGCCGCCGCCAATGCGTCGCTCGATCTTTTCGCGCGCGAGCCGCGCCTTGAGCAAATCGCGGCCATCGAAGCCATGCTCGCCCGCGATCTCGAACCCGCCCGCGAGTTGCCGCATGTGCGCGACGTGCGGGTGAAAGGCGCGATCGGCGTCGTCGAACTCGATCGCATCGATGATCTCGGCGCGTTGAGGCGGCGGTTTGTCGAAGCGAGCGTCTTCGTGCGGCCGATCCGCAATATCGTCTATCTGACACCTGCCTTTACCATCGGCGAGGAGGATCTTGCGCGCCTCATCGGCGCGGTCATCTCGGTTCTGAAACAGTGGACGCGAGTTTAGTGCAGCGACGCATACGCGGTTCCGATATGCAGCTGCTAGCCTAAGCACATCGAGACATGTCTGTCCTCAGATCTAGGGTCTGCACTCAATTTAACGAAGCGTTAAATGGCGCATGATTCAACCTCTTTGGAGGTGGAACATGCGGGAAGGTCTATTTTGGCTCGATGATTTGCAATGGTCCTCTATCAAGGGCGTCTT
>JBOHJQ010000109.1:0-9037 GCA_050728655.1 Methylocella sp. | reverse complement strand
TCCTGAACCGCTCACCGCAACTTGGCGTCACCGTCTACGCGATCCGACATCTTCTCGCCCATGCCGTTTTGCTGCACAAAAAGACCCGTAAGCTTCTCTTCGAATGGGCCGATTGGCGCATCCGCCAAAACGAAACCGCACGAAGGGCGCACTATCAAAGCCGCCTGTATATGCAACTGTAGTACTAGACGGCTTTTGTCGGTACAGGCCTGCGGCCTCGACCGGCAGACGCAGCGTGGCATTGTGCCTTGTCTTGCTGGCCGATTGGCGTTCGCGTTTGCGCCCGGCCGCTCCATCGGACAGGCAATGCGCCGGGCTGGCACGGCGGGGGCAAGGCGGCCTGACCCAAACCTGACGGGGCGGTGCGCTGGCGCTGTGGCGATCTCCGAGACCGCATCAGTGCGCACTGGCATCCAAAGGGCGAAGCGGCGGAGGATCTTGCGCGTTTAGGCAGGGTTTGGGGGGTCTGTCGGGTTTCCATCGCGTCGAATCCAGCGGCGGGATTTGATTCTAGGCGGGTCTACCAACGGCCGCGAAGCGAACGCGGAGCGGTTCGAAACGTTGCCAGCGGAGGCCGCGCTCGCGTCTATTGACCCGGCGCGCCGATGCGGCTACTCCACCCGCGCTCCCTAAGGAGCGCGTAGCTCAGTTGGTAGAGCATCTGACTTTTAATCAGGAGGTCATGGGTTCGAATCCCATCGCGCTCACCAACTGAATCAAAAGGTTATGGTTGCCGTGCCTGCTAGCGGTTGGGCTTTGGCGACCACATGGTGACCACGCGCTAGCGAATTCAGTATGCTGGCGTGTGGAAAAGCGGTTCCTGGAGACGAGTCCATCAGGGTTATTAAGATGGGCGCTCCATGTTTTGCGTCGCGCTGCGGCATAGCGCGCCATGCTACGATTCGACCTCCGCAAACCGATAGCCCGCTCCTAGCTCCGTCAGGATCAGGCGCGGCGTCGCGGGGTCGTCTTCGATCTTGCCGCGCAACTGGCCTATGAAAACGCGCAAATACTGAGCGTCATCAAGGTGTGCCGGCCCCCACACGGCAGTCAGCAGATGCCGATGGGTGAGAAGGCGTCCGGCGTCGCGGGCGAGGACGGCAAGCAGATCATATTCCTTGGGCGTGAGCTTCACCGTGACGCCCTGCTTTGTCACCAGCCGCTTGGTCAGATCGATCACGAGCGCGCCGCGTTTGATTCGTTCGATCTTTCTCGTGTCGCGCGCGGCGTGACGCAGGGCGGCGCGCAGACGCGCCATGAGTTCGCCGATCGCGAAAGGCTTTTCGACATAGTCGTCGGCGCCGGCATCAAGAGCGATGATCTTTTCCGCCTCGCGATCCAGCGCCGAGAGCACAATGATCGGGGCCTTCGAAAAGGCGCAGGCCCGCGCGATGACCTCCATACCGTCCATGTCCGGGAGACCGAGGTCGAGCAGGACGACCTCCGGTGCACGGGCGGCGATGGCGCGCAAGGCTTCCCGGCCATTTGCCGCCGTCAGAACCTCGTAACCGCAGGTTGTCTGCGCTGGCCGCAGGCGGCGCAGGATTTCCGGCTCGTCATCGACAATAAGAACGCGAACCCCGCTCACTTTGTCGTCTCCCGAGCCGGCGGCCCGGCAACTGGAAACCGCAACACAATGCGCGTTCCCCGTCGTCGTATCGCCGGACTTTGCGCCATGATGGTCCCACCCATCGCTTCGACGAGACTCCGGCAGATCGAAAGGCCAAGTCCGGTTCCCGCCTTGCGCCCGTCAGGGCGCCCTCCACGATAAAACTTTTCGAAGATGCGTTCGAGATCGGCTGGCTTCACGCCCGGACCCTCATCGGTGACGGTTACGACGACATCCTTGCCTTCCTGGCGCGCATGGATGATTGGGTCCGCTCCGCCTCGGTATTTATGGGCATTGTCAAGCAAGTTGAACAAGACTTGCTGTAGCAGGTTCGCGTCGGCGCGGATAAACGGCAAATCTGGCGCGACGCTGATGCCGACTTTCTGGCCTGGAAACGCCCTGCGAGCGCGCTCACTGGCGCCGCGCACGGCGTCGGCCACATCCCACCCAATCGCGGCGAACCTCCAGCGCCCTGGCCTCGATCCGTGACATATCGAGCAGATTCTTGACAAAGCGCGTGAGGCGTCCAGCCTCTTCCTCGATCGAGGCGAGCAGGTCGTGCCGATCCTGTGCCGACATCTTGTCGCCGAGTTCCCGCAGACTCGTGACCGCTCCGGTGATCGAAGCGAGCGGTGTTCTAAGGTCGTGGGACAGGGACGAAAGCAGCGTTGTGCGCAGCTTTTCATTTTCTTCAAGCGCCGCGGCGCGGATCGATTCGCCGACGAGCCGTGCGCGATCGATGGCGATGGCCGTCTGATCGAGAATGGAGGTCATTATCCGCTCGTCCTGCGGCGAAAAAGGCTCTTCGGCATTCTTGGGTTCGATTCCGCAAACCCCGACCGCGCCGCGCGGAGTGACGAGCGGGCGAAACTGAAACCGCACGTTCGGCAGCGTTCCCGTTCGCCAGCCGGCGGGCTCCGCCTTTTCCAGCGCCCAACGCGCGGCGCTCTTTTCGGCGACCTCCAGCGCATCGATCGGTGGCCAAGCGGAGGCAAGACGCAATTCGTCATCCTGCGCTTGAGCCACCGCCGCCCAGGTGACATCGTCGAGTTTGGCCGCTCCCGACACTTTGCGGGAGAATTCGATCAAGGATTGCGCGGCATCCACACGCTGGCGCATGTTCACGGAATGCTCGCGAACCCTGCTGGCGAGCGATCCTGTAATCACGGCAACGACAAGGAAAACAAGTAGCGCAAAAAATTCCTGTGGCTGCGAGATTGTGAATTCGTAGAGCGGTTCGACGAAAAAGAAGTCGAAGGCGAGAAACGAGAGAATTGACGCGGCGATCGCCGACCACAGTCCGGCGCGAGCGGCGCAAAAAATGACCGGCACGAGAAATATCATCGTCAGATTGGGCAAATGCAACCATCGGTCGAGCAAAAGTGCGGCTCCAACGGCGAATGCGACCGACAAGACGGAGGCGACAAAATCCGTCGCCTAGGAAAACCGCGCCGCGCGATCAAACTTTCGCCGCGGTTCTTGCGGAAGCGCCGCCTCGTCCACCACAACATGGACGGCGATGTCGTACGAGCGGCGCACAATTTCCTCGGTAAAGGACCGGCGTAAGAGTCGCGCGAAAATGCCGGCCCGCGAGCGGCCCAGGACAATCTGGGTGAAATTGTCACGCCGCGCGAAGCGCAAAACCTCTCCAGCAAGATCAACAGCTGAAAGCCGTTCGATCGAAGCGCCGAGACGTTCGGCTAGCGTCAGCGCATCATCAACACGCTTCGCACGCGACGGGTCTATTTGGTCTTGCCCAGGCCGCTCTACATAAACCGCGGTCCATTCGGCATTGAGACCGGTCGCGAGTCGCGACGCGGCGCGGACGACACCATCCCAGGAAATATCGGCGCCGACGCAGACAAGCAAGCGCTCCGAGGTCGCCCAAGGACCTTCTATGGCGTTTTGACGAAGATAGTCGACCATCTGATCGTCGACACGCTCTGCGGTGCGGCGCAGCGCCAGCTCACGCAACGCCACGAGATTGCCGGCCGTGAAAAAATTCTGCGTCGCCCGCTTCGCCGTTTCGGGAATGTAGACCTTGCCTTCCTTCAATCTCTGAATCAGTTCGTCGGGCGTAATGTCGACGAGGATCGAAAAGGCCGGGAGCGGCGACTTTCGAAGACATGGAACAGGTTCCTTTCAAAACCTCTTGCCGGCTTGCAACAGGAAGTGCTCGACGATCAGACCAAGCGCGAGCGCCGGGAAGTATTGCAGCAGATACAGAATGACGATCACGCCGAGCAGGAGGCCGACAAACAGAGGCCCATGAGTCGGGAACGTGCCGGCCGACGCTGGCGCCTTCTTCTTTGCGGCGAAGGAGCCCACGAGCGCCAGCACCGGGACCACATAGGCGAAACGTCCGAGGAACATGACGAGGCCAAATGTCGTGTTGAACCAGGGCGTGTTGCCGTTCAAGCCAGCGAAGGCCGAGCCGTTGTTGGCGTTAGTGGACGCAAAGGCGTAGAGGATTTCCGAGAGACCGTGCGGCGCGGCGTTGTTGAGACTGTCGAGCCCCGTCTTCGGCATGACGGACGCGGCCGAGAAGCCGAGCACGCTGAGCGGATAGATTAGCACTGCCAGCATGGCGAGCTTCATCTCCCGCGCTTCGATCTTCTTGCCGAGATATTCGGGCGTGCGGCCGACCATGAGTCCGGCGACGAAGACGGCGATGACGACAATCACGAGAAACCCATAAAGGCCGGCGCCGACGCCGCCGGGCGAGATGCAACCAAGCAACATGTTGAACAGCGGAACAAGGCCACCGAGCGGCGTAAACGAATCGTGCATCGAGTTCACCGAGCCCGTGCTGGTGCCTGTCGTCGCCGTGGCGTAGAGCGCGCTGGTCGCAATACCGAAGCGCACTTCCTTGCCTTCCATGTTGCCGGGCGACGAATCGACGCCGATCGCCGTCAGCAGCGGATTGCCGGCGGCTTCGGCCCAATAGGCGACCAGCACGCCGGTCGCGAGCACGATGCCCATAGCGGTGACAATGGCCCGCCCCTGCCGCTCATCAAGCACCGCGCGTCCAAAGGCGAAGACTGTGGCGAATGGAATGACGAGCAACGACCAGATTTCCAGCACATTGGAAATTGCGTTGGGGTTCTCGAACGGATGCGATGAATTGGCGTTGAAGAAGCCGCCGCCGTTCGTGCCGAGTTCCTTGATCGCCTCCTGGCTCGCCACCGGCCCGATCGAAATGATCTGTTTGGCGCCTTCCAGCGTCGTCGCCTCGATGGAGCCAACGAGCGTTTGAGGAACTCCGAGCGCGACGAGGACTAGCGCAAAGACGATAGACAGCGGCAGCAGCAGATAGAGTGTTCCCCGCGTCAGATCGACCCAGAAGCTGCCGACGGTCGGCGACTGCGCGCGCGAAAACCCGCGCACCAGAGCGAAAGCCATGGCGAGTCCCGTCGCCGCTGACAAGAAGTTGTGAACCGTCAGCCCAAGCATTTGCGTGAGATGACTCATCGTCGTCTCGCAGCTGTAATTCTGCCAGTTCGTATTGGTGATGAAACTGACCGAGGTGTTGAACGCGGGATCCGCCGGTACACCGTCGAAGCCCTGCGGGTTGAGCGGCAGAACATTTTGCAGCCGTTGCAGTGCATACAGCGATAGGAAGCCGACGACGCTGAAGGCGAGCATGGCGCCCGTATAGGCGAGCCAGCCTTGTTCGCGTGCGGGATCGACGCCGGAAAGCTTGTAGAACAAGCGCTCGACCGGCGCGAGAATTGGAGACAAGAATGTGCGTTCGCCCGCAAGCACGTGCGCAATATGGTTCCCGAGCGGAACAGCCGCGGCGATTACGGCTGCGAGCACGATGGCGATTTGCGCCAAACCAATGGCATTCATGATATCACCCTCTGGAAGACCCGAGCCTCTTTTCAGAATTTCTCCGGATGGAGGAGCGTGTAGAGGAGATAGACGCCGAGCAGGATGGCGACGCCTAGGCCAATCATTGGTTCGTACATCGGGTGTCCCCTTTAGAGGCGGGCGCAAGCGCGCGCATAGGCGACGATTAGAACGAAGAGAAAGACGCCGAGGCTGAGGTAGACGAGATCAATCATGGCTTTCTCCTACCGAGTGGTTCGAGAAGGATCATGGCTTTGATCCTCATTAAGTGTCTATTCGGAACAATGGCGCGGGTATAAGGACGGCATAAAGATCGGACTCGCACACAAAAAATGCGCGCAAGATGGTTTGGAGCGACGAACAAACATCGAGGGGGCTTAGGCAGGCTGCCGACGCAAGGTAAAACGTTGGTATTGCGTACAACTCATATCCGAAGAAACGTGCAGCTATGCCGCCGATCAGCGCTGGAGCCTTGACTTCCTATCCGATGCGATGACCGACGGCCGCCGCTTCCGCATCCTGGCGATCGTCGACGGCTTCACGCGAGAATGCCTGACGCTGGTCGCCGACACCTCGCTGCCTGCTCTTCGGGTCATACGCGAGCTCGACACTCTCATCACAGCCCGTGGCCGAGCCGCCATGATCGTCTCTGACAACGGCACCGAACTGACCAGCATGGCGATCCTGCGCTGGTCACAGGAACGGCCGGTCGAGTGGCACTACATCGCTCCTGGCAAGCCCCAGCAGAATGCTTTCATCGAGAGTTTTAACGGCCGCCTGCGTGACGAGTTGTTGAACGAGACGCTGTTCGGCTCGCTCCGTCATGCTCGCGAGGCTCTGTTGCTTTGCAAGGATGACGACAACACGATCAGACCGCACGGCGGTCTCGGCAATCTAACACCAGCGGCCTTTGCCAAAAGCAGCGATCCTGGAATGCAACGGGACAAGACGCTGCGCTACACCGAGGGCTCCGCGCCCCGTCCCGTTGCACCACAGCGCCAACATGGCTCTAATGAAGCTAGGACTCTCCTCATGGGTGGATGAAATTAGCGGCTGAGGTCAGTATCGTTGCGACAAGGAAGCTTCCCTTCTGATTTCGCACCAATGACCGCCTTGCCTGTATCAGTTCGTAGCGCGACATCAAGCCCGTGAATAACAGTTGCCGCCGCAGGAATTCCGATGCCGCGACCGCCACCTTGAAATTCAAGGGGATTTTCCAGTTTCTGCCGCAGCTCGATGCCAATCGTATCCGACAACGCCTTGTTTGCTAATCCTGCGATTGCGCGATGGTGCGCTCCCGCCCCGCCTAGCGAAACACGATCCGTCCTTCCACCTTCGCGTCGATAAGTTTCAATGCCTCGACATAATCCATCACATCGAGCGCGACGAGACTTGTGCCGGAATCCGCGCTAACATGCGTCTTGCCCGCCAGCATCCCATAGCCGTCGCCGCCGCGCGCCATGAAATCATTGGTCGCAAGCTTGTAATCGTGCCCAGGGTCGAGCGCTTCGCCGTTGATCGACACAGTCTTCACCCGCGCGCCTGGCGCCGCCGCCGGATTGGCGACGATGGAGAGCCCGGAAACTTGCGGAAACCGCCCCGACAAGCGGTCCGCCTGAGAAAACCCGTTTTCGAGCGCGGCCAGAATGGCTCTGCCCGGAACTATCGTCAACATGGTCTTGTTGCCGAAAGGGAGCTCGTCGAGGATATCGCGCTTCAAGAGTTTGGTCCCCGCCGGATAGAATTTGTCGCCTCTGATGCCGCCGCCATTGACGATCGCGATGTCCGCCCGCGTGGCCGCGCGGAGCGCATCGGCGATGAGATTGCCGATCGCGGATTCGCCCGAACGCACCGCCCCGGTGCGGCTGTCGAGGGGCGCGGCAAGGGTTGCGATCTCGACATCGAACCGCGCCGCCAATCCGGCCTGGTAAGCGTTGACCTTGGCAAGCATCGAAGGATCGGGATCGATCTTCGCCGTATCGACAACGCGAAAGTTTGGCCACCACGGAAACGAGCGGCTTGTTTCGTCTCGCGTCCTCGCGACATCGATATCGACAATCGTGACATAATTTGCGTCCTGCTCGGATTCGACGAGCGCGGTGCGGCCATCGAAATCGATATGCAAATCGTGATTATGGCCGGAAAGGATGAGATCGACGGCATGCGTACTCATCAATGCGGCGCCCGTCGCCTTGTCGGCATGCACGATGGCGATGACGAGATCGGCACCCGCCGCGCGGGCGCTCTTGGCGGCGGCTAGCACCGCCGGGATCGTTGGCGCGAATACGAGGTCGCCGGGGCGCGAGGCGCTTGCCGTCGCTTCATATGCGGCGCCGATGAGCGCGAGCTTGAGTCCGTTCACCTCGAGAGCCAATCGTTCCTGATGATGCGGCGCCGGCGCTCCATCGCTCCCTTTCAGATTTGCCGCGAGGATCGGAAAACGGGCCTCTCCCATCCGCTCGAAATAAATATTCTTGCCAAAATCGAACTCATGATTGCCAGGAACAAAAACATCGAGCCCCACATCGTTGAATAGATCGATCATATGCGCGCCCTGATCGAAGCTCGACAACAGGCTCGGCGACAACGTATCGCCGGCGTGTACGCAAACAAGACGGCGGTCTTCGGCGAGCGCCCTCGCCCGCTCCGCCTTCACCGCGGCCGCGAACCGCGCCATGCCGCCGCGCCCATCCTTGTTTTCCTCGATCCGGTAGACATCGTTGACCAGAAGAAAGGACACGCGGGCGGCGGAACCAGCGGTGGACACGGCACCCGTGGCGGGGGAGGCAATGCCCACGCCGGCGGCCAGCATGGACGCTAAGGTCTGGCGCCGGGAGAGCTTTCGCATGGCGTGCCTCATGCGCGGGCGGTGGACCGCAACGCGCACTATATCACGTCGTGCTCACACCAAGGCATAACATCCCGCATAGCCTTCGGGGACCTTGACCGGGTTGACGGTGACCGAGGCGAGCGAGGGCGAATAGCAGTTGGGCTCGGGATGGATTACATAGCCATCGTCGGTCAATTCGATGGAAAAATCCTTGAGGTGCTCGGAAATTCCGGCGCCATGCGCCTTCAGAACCGCTTCCTTGCAGGTCCAGATTTTGTAGAAGGACGAAAGCAGCACGCCGTTCGCAAGGACTTCGAGAGCGCGGTATTCGGCGGCCGAAAAGTAGAACCGCGCCAAGTCCAGCTCGCCGCCCGCCGCGCGCATGAATTCGATGTCCACGCCGATATCGCGGCTGCCGGAAAATCCGATCAATGCCCAGCACCCCGAATGGGAAACATTGAAATGCGGCCCATGGGTCTCGGCCAGGCGGGGCTTTCCGTAAGGTCCTTCCGTAAACGCGATCTTTTCTGCTGGAACGCCAGTCGCCTCGCCCAGAAGGCGACGCAAAGTGCCGCGCGTCAAGCCGAACAGCGCCCGGTCTCGCGCGCGATGAAAACGGTTCGCCCGGTCCTTTTCGTCGGGCGAGAGAGTGTTCCACAAATGGTCTGGAACCCCGCTGGAGCTGGCGGGGCCCGCGAGCCAAAGCGCGACGTCGGCGCTTGGCGAGGTCAGCCGCTTGAGGGGCA
>JBOHJQ010000108.1:0-9185 GCA_050728655.1 Methylocella sp. | reverse complement strand
GGTTGACGGTGCGCATATACCAGCGCGCCTTGACCATGCGGATCACGGCTTCCTGCAGATCGAACGGAATCGTCGCGAAGCCAGCCTGATATTGGATGACGATTGGCAGCGGCGGCCACGCATGTGGGTAACCGTCAGGATATAGCCGCGAGAGCTGGCCGAAGCGCGCGTCGACAAGGAAATCGACGCCCTCGGCGAGCGGCTGCGGCAGTGGCGGCAAGCCAGGCGGCGTGACACCATTATTGACCGGCGAGAGGGCCGGAGCGAAATTCTCGACCGCCGTCACATAATTGGGGATCGCGGCGCCGCTGATGAGCCCGGCGGACGGCTCCGTGAACGTCGCGGAAAGCAAAAGCGGCGTTGCGTTTTGCTTTGTCTCCACGAACGCCGCGGCCGCGACGTAAACATTCCAGCCGGCCGCGAGAGCATTCTGGTCGAGCGGCGGCGGCGCGACATTCAGAAGATTGTTGGCCGCGACGATGAGCCTTGATTCAAGCGACGCGGCAGTTTCCCCGGCCGCCGTCAGATATGTCGCGCGGGCATAATAGGTCGCGGCGGCAAGCGATCCGCCGGCAACCGCACTCAGGATTGGCGCCGGAGGCGGCGGAATGCCCGCGGGCGAGATCGCCGCGACAATGGGCCATGCCCGCAACTGCAGCGGCATGACCCCGCCAGGCACCTGCCAGGGGTATGGGTCGCGCTTGGCATAAAACATATCCTGGTAGATCTGAAGCTGAAAAATCCGGTTGCAATAGTCCGAGATCGCCGAGGACACGCGCGAGATCACGGCGCCGAGCCAGACGTCGTTCAGGCTATCCGTGATCTGCAATTCGAGCTTGACGTCGGCCAATGCGGCAAGATCGTATTGCGCGCCGCCGCTAAAGTTCGCGACGGCAGGAACCACGACCGTGCTGATCCGGGTCGGCGTCGCGGCCATTTACGCCGCCGCGAGATCGACGGTTATGGCCACGCCAGGGTCGAAGGGGTGCTGCCCCATAATCGCTGCGCGGATCGCAACAACAGGCAAATTGACGCCGCCGCCGCCGAATAGAGAACCAGGCTGGCCACGAAGAGCAACGTCAGTGATACGAGACCATGTCTTCCGGTCAATGGTACCTTGCAGCTCCACAGTAGGATTTGGGTTAGTCGTTATCGTTCCAGTCCATGATATCTGCATGCAGTAGACCGCGCGGGGAACGTCAAAAACAAGTTCTTTCCCAATCGTTACGGTAGTCCCGGAAGTGATTGAATTCCCAATTAGCGCCATGAGATGCTTTCTCCGATTAGCCGCCTTGCAACCAGCGGAAACTACAATTCGCCCCACCAGCGGTGACGTAAAGATTCTGCCCTGGATTTAGCCTTTCGGTAAAAACAGTTGTCAGGCCTGGGGCGGTTGCTATCTGACCGGTCACCTGGACCGTCGTGGGCGGACTCGTCGGCTGCGCGGATGCGACGGCGTAGGTCACCGAATTGCCTGGTGTCGCCGCCGCCGGAATATAGAGCACGACGCCGATCGCGTTGACGGGCACGTTGGGCAGCGGCGCGCCGTTCGCGGTGCCCGCCGGAACCGCCTGGATTGCCGCGAAATCAACCATCTATGCAGCCTTATTTGGTGGAATACCGGCGGGCGGCGCGGTCGGCTCTCGGCGGCGGGGCGGTGTTGCTGACGATCTTCGGCTTTTCCGGCCAATCCGGCGGATCGGCGGCGATCAGGCCATTCTCAACGAGCTTGCCGATGACCTCGTCGGGATAGAGCCGCGTCTCGCCGGCGCGGATCGGCAGCATGTCGCGAGTGAAGGTGACGAGCTTCATGTTTTAGGAATTGTCCTCTTCGATCTCGATCTCGATATCGATCACGCCGCCGGCCGGGACAGTGGCGCCGTTGAGATTGACGTTCAGGAATTCGGCGGCGCCGCGCAAGACAAAAGCCTTGTCCTGACGCGTCGCGAAATCCCAGACGACCGGTGCGGCGACGCCGGTGGCAAGTGCCGCCATTTGCAAGCGGTCCGCCCCAACACCGCCGGCGGACGTGCCGAGCGTAGTGTAGTTCGCCGTGCCGACGGTGGAAACGACGGCGGTTGCGGCCGGGTCATTGGTGTCATGCTTGGCGGTCGTAATCGCGGTCAGCACCGCCGAGCCGAGCGTGCCCGCGGACGTCCGTTTGATCAATTGCGCCGGCATATTGCCGGCGGAGGTGGCGGCGCCGGTGATCTTGATGCGCTTGACTCGGATCGTCTTCGTGGCGGAGCCCTGGATAACGACGATATCCGTCGGCGTCGCGACTGGCGCGAAGGCGAGAAGCGCATAGCGATATGTCGCCTTGACGCCGTCGGCGCTGACCAGCGCCGCGCCCGCGTGGCTCGGTGCCTGCGCCAGAGGCTTCAAGGGCCGCTTCGGATCGGTCGCGACGGGATCGTAGAGCCAAATCGCCGAATCCCCGGTTCCCACCGGCGTCGCGCCGCCGGTAGGTATGTTAAGGCCAAAAATATCGAATACGGCGGCCTGCGAGCCGGAGTTCAAGATCGGGTTGGCGAGATTGACCGTGACCGGTCCGGCGCCGGTCACCGGAACATTGTTCTTGGAGACAATGACTTCCTCAACCGCGGCCGCATTGGCGCTAGTGGAAAGAATGATCGATTGGCCGGGGACAAGGCCACTCGTCCAGCAGTTGCCGGTAAACTGGAGCGTCGACGATCCCCCTGTCGTCGAGGTGATCGCTAGCAAATTAGAATTCTTTCCCTGAAGATTGCGGTCGGCGTCGAGGGTGAACCCGGTTGGAAGGCCGGTTAACGATAGCGGGCCGCCGCTATTCGACTCGAATTCCGCGGCGATCTCGGCGCCGGAGGGAAGGACGCAGGGCCCCTCGCCGGCGAAATCACGCTGTTGATTGAAGACGAACGAATTGATCAGATACGGCTGCGTGTGCGCGAAGAGCGCGCCGTTCGGCCCGAATTGTATGGTAACGCTGGTATTGGCGACGACGGCGGTAATCAACGCCGATTCATACTTCGCGCTCAGCAGTCCGGTCGTCGCCGGCTCGAAATTGAGCGAGCCGCCGACCTGGAACCCGGTGGTGTTGGCGATCGAAAGCGTCGCGGTGAGCGCGGCGGCGGCGACCGTCGTCGTCGAGGTCTGCTGGAATTCCTGGACGATCAGATTGGCCCCGGTCACGAGGCCGCGCGCCGGGGCCTGATCGAAGCCGGCGCCGCGCTGAAGATCGCCGCCCCCGGCGGGATTCCTTAAGAGAGCGACACCGGTGGAAAGAAGCGCGTTTCCGGTCGCTGGCAAGGCTTGATTGTCGCCAGTGTGATATGGCCCAACGCTCACCCGGTTTAGCGGGTTGATGCCGTCGGAAAGCTGTCCGGCATAGACCGCGATGAGCTGCGTGCCATCCGAATTGATATCGATAAAGTCGATGTTGATGAGGGTGACCCCATCGCCGAGCTTGACTTGTTTCTGGACAAGAGAAGCAACCATGGTTCAGGCTCCTAACCCTATCGCGAGATATTGAGAATTGAACTCGTCGCTAAAATTCAGCGAGGGAAAAGCGGCGGCGCCGGCCAGCGGCTTCAGTGCCGCCGCCTCGGGGGCAAGAACGCTGATCACGGTGCCCTTCGGGACAGTGCGCGCGAATTGCAAGCTTGCCGCGGCGTCCCCAGTAAAACTCGGCCTTGATGGATAGCCTGGCGGGCTGATCATGGCATAATCGGCGGTGAGCGTGACCGGCGTAGCCGGAACCGCCGAGCCGAGGTTCCTCACGTCGGCAAGAACGAGCGAGGCGCCGACGCTGCCGAGTTGGACGAGGCGAGGGCTCTCTGACATCGGGTTGCTCGTTCGATTGTTGCCGCGCTTTGGTCGTCGAGACGCCTAGCTGATCGGCGCTTGCAGCGTACTGAAGCCGGCAAAGACGGCGGTGACTGCGTAACTGAACGAATCGGCGTTCGATATCGCATAGGATGGTGTCCACAAAAGCCGCAGGTAGCGCTGGGCGGGGCCGATATAGAGGCTCGGCGCTGCGATGAACGGCGGAAGATTGAACCCGCCGAACGGCACGTTTGGCTCGTCGGCGTTGATGAGCGTCATCCGGGCGATGCCGGCGAGCACGGCGGAAGGACCGGCGGTGTTATAGGCGGTCGCCGCCTGGGTCGCGAAGGTCGTGAAGGTCGTCCCGTCCGGGGCGTGTTGCAGAATCCAGGAGATAGAAAGTACCTGGTTCAAAGCCGCCGCGGCGGCGGTCGCAAACCAAATGTCGAGATCGACGGTGCGCGGCATCAATCCGGGGCCTTGGAACGCAAGACGGTCCAAGACCGTGCCGGTGAGCTGGGCGGGCGCGCTGGCCGCCTGGGTAAAAAGAGCGGAAGCAGGTTTCGGGCAGATCAGGTCGCCAATGTGTCTCTGGGTCAGGAAATCGGCCATCGCCGTAACTCCTTTTAAGAAAGCGAAGACGGAGGAGAGGAGAGCGAAATTATCCAGCCTCTATGGATTACGAGATCGCCGGAGCCCAGCGGACGAATTGCAGGACCGCGACCGAGGCCGCGTGGCGCATTTGGAAGTCGTGCTCCTGGATCGCACGGATCAACGTCTCGTCGTTGGAAAACGCGGATTGGGTCGCGCCGGCGGAATCGACATACATGCCTTCCCGCGAGACCGCGAGCTCCAGGGTCATCGCATCGAGGATCAAGGCATCCGTCATCTCGACCAAGAACAGGAACGAGCAATCCTTGTTGGTGCCGGCCGTATCCCAGATATTGACCGGAACTTGAGTCGATTTCTTGAACGGGTAGGACAGCAGCGTCCCGCCAACCAGCTCCTCGCGGTAGACATAAACGCCGAGCGAATTCTGGACGTTGAAGAGATAATTGAACGTGCGCGGGTGCATGAACCACACGCGGCGCATGTCGGGGACGTTCATCGTATCGAGGCGGTTGACCAGACCGCCGAGCTCGGCGGCGGCGGTCGAGAGCGTGTAGAGGAGCGTCGAGGTGATAAAGCCGCCGCCGGCCGCCGCGGTGGAAGCAGCCGTGGTCAGGAAATTGCCGACGATGCCGCCGGCGCCGGTCCCGAGCAGGCCGGAGAAGGCCGCCCATTGCTGCGCGAAGGAGAGGAACCCGCGCGGAGCATCGAGGGTGCCGTCGCCCATAATGAAGGCAAGGTCCTCGCGCAGCGCGAAAACTTTCACGAGATCGTCGCGGACAACGGCGTCGGCGGCCGGATCGGCGAACCGCATCAGATCGTTCGAGATCGGCACCAGCGCCTTGAGTTTCTTATAAGTGGCGACGATCTGGCCGAGGCCCGGCTGGGTCTGGGTGGTTGGGGTGTGCTCGGCGCCATAGGTCGCGACTGCCGCGCTCGTCTGTGCCGGAAGCGTCATGGTGCCGCGCGGCATCGGCATGGTGCGGGGGTTGGCCGAGCGGACGACCGCCATCGGGCGGAGCAGCTCGATGATCTCGTTGACATATTGCGGCGGCACGATGAACCCGCCGGCGGAGCCGATGCCGGCGATGAGCGCCTTGGTGATCGGATGGTTCTCGCCATAGATTTCCTTGGCGACATCGCGGGACTGGAAATAATTGCCGCCAGCGGCGCCGATCATCTTGGCCATGCCACCGAGGATAAGGCCGCGCGAGGTCGTAAGGCCCTTGCGCTTTGCGCTCTCATCGTCTTCCCATGGGTTGTCTTTTGCATCCGCGTAGGCGCGCGGAGAATCCTGGCCAGCGACAGCGACCGCGGTCGAGGCCTTGAGCTCTTGCGCCTTCAGCTCGCGATCGATCGCCGCGTCGAGGCTTTTGATCTCGGCGTGCAGCCGGTCGAATTCTGGTTGATCGGCGTCTTTTTTAAAGTCAGGTTTTTCGGAGAGGGCGACGAATTTCTCGTATGCCCCGGCGCGCGTCGCACGCAGTTCGTGAATGGCCATTTTAGGCCTCCTTGCGAAATATTAGGGAACGCCATGTCAGCGTGACGGACGTGCCCGCATGTCGCAGGGCCGTAGAACCCGCCTGAGCGGGGCGGAAACAGAGCAGCTGTTTAAGGTGCCGACCCGAGCGCGAGAGCAGCGGCCACGCGCTTGCGGCGCAAGGCTTCAAGGGCGAGCTCGCCGTCCTGGTCCTCGCTATCTTCCTCTTCCGGGGTTGTGGGTTTCCGAACGGCCTTGATGTGCTCGCCCGCGCGGGCGGTGTGATCCTCGATCGGGCGCATCGCCTTCGTCATGTCGAGACACTTGCCGATGCACTTCGCCGCCTCGGCGTGGTGATAATCACCCATGTCGCCATTGCCATCCATGGCCGCCGCCGCCGCCGCCTTCACATGTTCGCCGGTCGCCATGACGTGGTGTTCGAGCTCGCGCATGGTCTGAGCGAGTTCATACGCCTTGTCGCAATGATTTTGTGCTGCGTCGAGATGCGCGGCATTGGCGGTGCTTAGCGCCTTTGGAAGCAGAATGCCGGGCGCCATTATTGGGGCCGAAGGATCGCTCTTGATCTCCTCGATGGTTCTGAATGCCTTCCCGTCTTTCATTCTGGCCTCATATTCGTCGAGCACCGCGCGACCTTTTGTACGCACGTCATCAGGAATATCAGCTTGCGGAAGCCGCGAGGCCGCCGCGCGAATGCCGCTGGCGACCGCCATCATCCGGTCATCGGCGATTTTTGCGAAGGGAAGCTTGTAGGAGCCCTTGAGTTTTGGCTCATTCGCGTCATAGGCGAGAAACGCTTTGCGGGCCTTGCCAGTGTCCGGCTTATCGCCGTCAAAGCCGCAGGCGTCGAAGATGGACTTTTCGGCCGCCGGACCGTCCCAGGCGGGGTCTTCGTCGATGGGCAGCGTGCGCGATGCGCCGCATTTCCATCCTGAGCCCTTGTCCAAGGGGGCGTCTTTCGTTTCGGGTGCTTGGAGCGAACGCCCGATGACCCGCGCGTCCGGGTCGCATGGCACGGCGACACAGGAAAGCTCCATGAGCTCCCATTGCTTGAACAGCGTGCCGCCGTCCTTGATCGGCTCATACTCTATCTCGCGGAAGCCGACCGAGACCGTGTTGAGGACGCCGGTTTTGTAGAGCGCGCAATATTCGTCCGCCTTTGAGCTGATGCCCTGGTTGGCGAAAGTAATGATGCCTTGGACGGCGTCACCGGCGATCTCCGGCGCGAAATTGCCGATGGCCTTGGCCGGATCGTGGTCGGCGAGAACGATCGGGTTTTTGCGATAATTGTCGAGCTTGCAACCTTTGGCGACCAGCACGTCCTTGACCCGGTCGGACTTGCCGGAATTGGCGACGACGCGGATTTGCCGCGGACCTAGCACCGTGTCGGCGACGACCGCGCCGGAAAAGAGCTTATGGCGCATGCCCAATCCTCGCCTCCAGCATGGGATGCGGCTGCGCGTCTGGAAGGACGTCTTTCATCAAATCCTCACCCAATTCATTGATCAACCGCGTGGCCGTTCGAAAATCCGTTCCACTTGCGCGGCTCGGCGCCGTCCGTCGCATCGGCGGGCGGCGTGCCTTGCTCGCCATGCGGCTGGCGGCCGGCGCCGTCCGGCGAAGTCCCGGTCGTATCCGAGCCGAGCGCCGCCATGTTGAGTGGGCGCATGACCTGATCGCCGCCCTCGACCGGCGGCAAATCCTCGCCGGCGCGGACCTCGTCTGGCGAAAGAAACCCGGAGAGAAGCCCGATTCTTGCCGAATTGTATCTTGTCGTGATATCCGCGCGAAGCAGCACCGTCTCGTCGAAATCGATTTCGAGGCCAAGTTCCGTCAGCCCAAAAATCGCATCGAATTTCTGCTCCCAGCGATGCAAGTCCGGCATCACCGTGTTGTTGACGTAATCCTGGTCCATCTGCACGATGTTGACGCCGCGCAGATTGTCGGTGCCAAGTTTATGCGGCGGGATACGGTAAAACCGCGCGATGTCTTGCAGCTGGAAGGCGCGCTGGGCCATGAATTCGAGATCGACGGAGGTCAACTGCAGCGCCGTCGCCTTGGTGCCTTGCTCGAAAATCGGAACGCCTCCGGCGTTCTGAATGCCGCCCCAAGAGTCGCGGATTTGCTGGGAAAGGCGCTTGGCGCTATCCTCCGAAAGTTTTCCTGGCACCTCGATCTGCATACTCGGTCGCATGCCGGAACCCATAAACCGCGCGGTTTGCTGCTCGAGCCCCATCGCGACGCCGATCGAATCGCGCGCCATGCCGATGGTCGAAAGCGCGACCAGCGAATTAAAACTGACCCCGCGCAGATGAAAAATATCCTCTGCCGCGATCGACGTGGGGAATTCCCGCAGCATGGCGATCTGCCACAGGCCGATCCGGTTGACGTTGTAAAAAATGCTCCCGTCGGTGGATTCCAAGACCAGGACGGCGTCAGGATTAATAGGAACCAGCTCGGACACCGTGGCGCCCTTGCCATGCCGTTTGATCGCGGCGTAGCCATTGCCGCGAAGATAGAATGCGCCCCCCATTTGCTCCATGAACTCGAACCAGGTCTGCTGCCGGTTCGGGCGGTGAAAGATCGCAATGAGCGGGTGGTCTTGCTCCTTGACCTTCTTGCCTTTCGCGTCGCGGCGCCACAGCCGCGGCGTGCAGCGGGCGGCGTCCTGGGCACGGATGGTCACGCAGGCATAGACGGCGGAGACGGCCATCGCCGTGCCCTGGCTGATGTTGAGGCCGGTGGCGCTCGGAATCGAGCCGAGCGTGGGCAAAAACCCCATCGCCGGGAGAGCCGCGCCGGTCGCCGATTTTTCGACTTGGGCGCCAGCCGACCTGGACAGCCGGTCGAGCAGGCCCATCATCGCACTCCCATGGCCCGCGGACGGCGGGCATTGTTTTCGCGCCCTAGCGCACCCCGAAGATCGCCACATAGACAAGGATCGCGCCGGCTATCGCGAATGCCGCCGGCGGGAAGATTTGATAAAGGCCATAGCCGAGGAGGCCGAGGCCGGCATAGAGCATGAGATCGCGCGCGTCGATGGCGTCCCCCATGAACGTAAGGACGCGCTTAAGCAAACCTGACCACCCTCAAGTCTTGGGTTTCATAAATCGAGACGCCGCCGCCTTGCCGCGCCATTTCCGCCGCCCCGACCGCCATGGCTAGCGCCACCAGCGGATCGATCCGCTTCAACGCCTTACGCTTCGACAACCAACGATTGCCGAAAGCATCCTCTTCGGTCGCCGCGCTCATAAACGCGGAGATGAGGACCGGA
>JBOHJQ010000107.1:0-9556 GCA_050728655.1 Methylocella sp. | reverse complement strand
TCGGGTAGCTCATGTAGAACTCGATGATATGGCTAGGCGTGAAGTCGGTGTCGCGGATCACCGTCATATGCCAGGTGCCGTCCTGCTCCGTGAAGTAGCTGGCACCCCAGTAAATCGCGATACCGTAGAGCATAATCCAGCTGATCAGGTTGAAGATACGGCGCATTTCCTCGCGTGGGGCGACGTTCGCGACATCCATGTCGCGGGTCTTCCACATCCAGCCGATCAAGGCGAGGAAGGAGATCAATTCGACCGGCTCCTCGATATAGAGGATGGTCATCCAGTAGGTTGTGAACTCGGGAGCGAACGAATCGAGCCCCGCGAATTGGCCGAAAACTTGCTCGTAGATACGAACGCCAACATAGAAAGCGTTGATCGCGATCGTCCCGAGAATCATCGGCACCCCGTTGAAAAGGGGCGCCTCGGCGGCGGCCGCAGCCTCGCCGGTGCGCGCAGTTCCTGTTACTAAGCTCATGTCACTTGCCTCTTTGTTGTTGAGGATTAAGACCGGATTTTGGCGTGACCACACGGGCAGCCAGATCAAGTCGGGCGCAGCGCCAATGGGATCGACGGCGCCAAAAAACCAATCTATCTCCGGTTCCTTGTTTAGAGCCGCCAATGGCAAGGGACAATATACCAGCGGGGGGGCTAATGGCCACCTATATGGGTAGGTATTACCTACCCCTACGGACAGGATATGTTCGATTTTGCTGCGGGCCCTTTCCACTTCGGCGCGGCGAGCCTAGCCGTATCGGCGTAATCGCAAGAATAATTATAAGTAAAAACAATATTTGTTGCCAATCCTCTACAAATATTATCCAGATATCAGAATAACATTATGTGCAACAAGACTTTAATCTGATATAAGACTTCGTAATCGTGCATATGCAAATATTATTCAGTTCGACCTGTGTACGGCGCGCAAATTAAGCAGCCTGTGTTAATCATCTATACTTCTGCTCCGGATCGCCGGGCGATGCGCCGGCCGACGCGGCGCCTGGCAGTCCAAAGGCATGGGCGGAGCTTAGCCAAAGTGGCCAGCAACGCTCACCCGCCGTCGTCGACAACCGTAGAGGATCGCTGGGCGCCGAGGCATGGCGCTCGCGCAAACCTTTGAATATTCGTCGGCCGGAAATCGGATTAGAACCTATCCCATGCGGCTGCGATCGAAGATAAGTTCGATACCCGACACTATGAGCGAAAGACAATGGCGGAAGATTGGCGCGCTTGGGGGCGGGCTTTTGCGCGGCTTCGCGGGCACGCAAAACCGCTTTCGCGCCGGGGCGGGCCTGGGCCTCGCCGTTTTTTTCTCCGGGACCGTGGTTGCGCTTGCGCCCGCGGGCGGCTTGCGCGCGGCGGACGGGCTTTGCCCGGGCGACGGCAGCACCAGCGGCAAGGTCGTCTCGGTCGACGAGCGACTCGAATTGACTCTCGAAAACGGCATCCGGCTCAAAATCGCCGGCGTTGACGCGCCGCGCCCGACGCCGGGCGATCCCGATCTCGACGTCCGCGCGCGGGACCGGCTTTCCCAATGGCTCGGTGGCCAAGAAATATTCTTCCGCCCGCTCGAACCGGGCTTGGATCGCTGGGGGCGCATCGTTGCCTTCATCTTCGCTGTCGCGCCAGAGTCCGCAAATGGACCGGCGCCGGTGCCGGTCGGCGCGGCGCTCATCGATGCCGGCCTTGCGCGCTACGAGCCAAGCGCGGCGGCGCGCCCTTGCCGTAGCGTCCTCCTCGCCGCGGAGGCCGGCGCGCGGGCGTCCGGGCTTGGTCTTTGGGCCGATCCATATTATGCGATCATCGCCGCGGCCGATCGCCGTTCCTTCGCCGAGAAGGCTGGCTCATCCGTTATAGTCGAAGGCCGGATTAGCGGGATTGCCAGCCGGAGACCGCGCATAACCCTCTACTTTGGGCCACGTCACGGCTGGGATTTTTCGGTCACGATCTTGCCACGCAACAACAAAATATTTGAGGCGGCTTATTCAAGCCTGGCGGGCCTGACCGGCCAAACCGTCCGCGTGCGAGGACTACTCGATACGCGCTTCGGACCGCAAATCGAGATCTCGGACCCGGACGAGGTGGAGGCGGTCGGGCAAGGGCAAGGCACGGCCGCGGGCTCGCCTGCGGCAAGATAAGGCGCCAGCGCGCATGGGGCTTTTCGCCAACATCGCCGGTTCCAGGCGAACGAAAAACAGTTCCGGGTCCGGCGGGCGACTGGCGATCGCGGGGGTCGTCGGGCTGTTTCTTTCCGCCTGCGCCGCGATGGAGCCGCAAGACAGCACGCCTTTCAACGCGGCGGTGCCGGTGCCGCCGCCCCGGGCGCCGGCCGTCGACACGAAAACATCAGCAGAACACCGGCGCATGATCGCCTTGTTCGACGGCGAGTACAGATACCCTCCAGCCGAAGCCTACCTAAACGAAATTCTGGTCAAGCTCGCTAACGCGGACGAACGCGCGAGCGAACCTTATAAGGTGACGATCCTGAATTCGCCAATCGTGAACGCCTTCGCGCTGCCGCCCGGCGAGCTCTATGTGACGCGGGGCCTTTTGGCGCTCGCCAACGATGCCTCGGAGGTCGCGGCCGTGATGGCGCATGAGATCGCCCACATCACCGCCAAGCACGCGATGCAGCGCGAGGAAGAGGAAAAACGCGCCGCGGTGATCAGCGAGGCCGCGAGCGTGATCCAGAGCAAGCAGAAAAGCCACGAGGTCGAGGCCTTGGCGCAACGCACGATCGCGAGCTTTTCCCGCCAGCAGGAACTCGAAGCCGATCACATTGGCATCAGGGTAGCCGCAAAGGCGGGCTTCGACCCCTATGGCGCGGTCCGCTTCCTTAACGCGCTCGGGCGCTCGGCGGCGCTGCGCAGCTCGATCATGGGCCGCTATGCTGGCGCCGGCACGCCGGATCTTTTGGCCACGCATCCCTCCACCCCTGACCGGGTCGCGCAGGCGATCAACGCCGCGCGCGAGATCGGCGCCCCGGGCATCGGCACGACCGGCCGGGCATCCTATCTCGCCGCGATCGACGGCATGACCTTTGGCGACGATCCCGCCGAAGGGGCGATCCGCGGCCGCATGTTCTTGCACGGGCGGCTCGGCTTTGCCTTTCTCGCCCCCGAAGGGTTTGTTCTCGAAAACGCGTCCCAGGCCCTTCTTGGCATCAAGGCCGGCGGCACGGAGGCCTTGCGCCTCGACAGCGTCAGCGTGCCATTGGCGACACCACTTGCGGCTTATATGGCCACCGGCTGGATCGATGGCCTGATCGACAGTTCGATTGTGCCGGCCGAAGTCAACGCCATGCCGGCGGCGACCGCCACCGCGAGCGCCGGCGAATGGAAATTTCGTCTCGCGGTGATCCGGTTCGAAGCGGAACGCGTGTACCGGCTGATTTTCGCCACGCGGGTGATGACGGACGAGGCCAGGCAACGCTTTCAAGCGTCGATCGATTCGTTTCATCGCGTCTCCGCCTACGAGGTCAAAGCCGTACGGCCTTTGCGCCTTGCGATCGCCGTGGCCGAGGCCGGCGAAACCGCCGGGACGCTCGCCGCGCGGATGGCCGTTACAGACCATGCGCTCGATTATTTCCTGCTCATCAACGAACTCGCCCGCGGCGAGCCGTTGCACCGCGGGGAAAGCTATAAGATTGTCGTCGAGTAGGTGCCGTTACCGCGCTTCCCCGGGTGACACGTTGATTTGCCGCGCCGAAGCGCGATTGAGGCATAATAATCAAAACAGCGCGCTTGATTGATCGAGGCGAGCGCGGAGCGGGTGATGCTGGTGTAGTACATGCCGCGTTAGCGCTGCCGGTCGGCAGACATTCGACTCCGGGCTTTCAAACATCGGCGGGGTAGATCAGTGCTTCGGACGGCCCAACCTTCGCCGCGCCGGTCATGTGCGCCTGCTCGATGTGATCCGGCCCAATAATGTGAAACACCGTCTCGCCTGCGGCGATCAGATAGTCTGAGATGATCCACCTGTGACATCGCCACCACACCGTCTCCGCACACATAATTGCGCACCGCTTGGCATATCCCAATTCGCGCAGTCTGGTGAGGCTGGAATGAAAGCCCTCGCTCATGGCGTAGTCCGCGTAGTTGTGAAAGCTCTGGGTCTCCCAGAACGCGTTCAAGGTCGGCGCCACGTTCAGCTGGCTTCCACGCAGACCGCCGAGCGCCGCGATGTGCTCGTATGCGATCCGGGATGCGGACAGCGACCCGGGGAGCACATCGTGGTTATATTGTGGATTGGTGCGTGAGCGCGGAATTGTCCGGACGTCAACCACGAGTCGGACCTCCGCGTCTTTCAGCAAGCCGACGAACGTGTCGATCGACCGAGTTGAATGTCCGATGGTAAAGAACGGATTCGCCATAGTTTGCAATATATGGGTAGGAGCGTGCCTCAACAGCGCGTCTGATTGATCGTGGCGCGCATGATGGCTTACGCAGAGGGCATTGCGCATGGCAATGGGCGCTCAGCGTTGCCAATGAGGCCAAACGGAACCAATATGAACGTCCAGTCCCCGATCATCTGGGGGATCACCACTGGCATCGACTTCGGCTTGCGACTCGCCGCGATGTTGCAGGGCGGAAAGCTAGGATAGCGTGCAATCGATGTATCCCCATCCCCGGGAACTTGCTGGTGTCGCCGTGCCAGACAGCTCTCTTGCCAAGGCCGCCACTACTCTTGCTGCTGAAGCATCACCGACGTTTCTTTTCAATCATTGTCTGCGTACCTTCGCGCTCGGCGCCAAGGCCGGCGCCAAACTCGGGCTGACATATGATCCCGAGCTATTCTACGTCGCGGCCTTGTTGCACGATCTTGGCCTCACGCCGAAGTTCGAAGCGGCGGAACGGTTCGAAGTCGACGGCGCGGATGCCGCAAGGGCATTTTGCCTCGAGCACGGTATTCCTCCGGAAAGGGCCGAGCGGGTTTGGGATGCGATCGCTCTGCACACGACGGTTGGTATCGCTCCGCGAAATGGGCCTGAAGCGACCTTGGTTCAGCTTGGCGCCGGAACAGACGTGTTTGGCTTCGGTCTCGATGTGATCGGACGCGAAGATGTCGATTGGGTGATGCGCGAGGCACCGCGGGACGGTTTCAGTCTCAGATTTTTGGAACTCATAGTCGACCTTGGCCGACGCAACCCCGCGCCACATGCTTGGACATTTGTGAGCGAGATCGGCCACCAGTTCGGTCACGACCACCCCTGTCCCACGCACAAGCAAGTTCTGCCGCAGTGGAACGCGATAGTGGAACCGGAATCGTCGCATTGACTGGAAGCCTGGGCCCGCTGAGGACAGTCGTTTCGGTTTTCCACGCGCGGAAATCGCAACGCCGCGCGGGCGCGCGGATATAGCGAACTACTGGCGTAGTGTGCTTCGTCAGGCTTTGACGGGAGGCGAGCAAATGGATGAGACCCCAAAGCCGATTTCATGCCGCTGCTGCATTGTCGGCGGCGGACCGGCCGGGATGATGCTCGGGTTTCTGCTTGCCCGCGCCGGCGTCGATACGATCGTCCTTGAAAAGCACGCGGATTTTCTGCGCGATTTTCGCGGCGACACGATCCATCCCTCGACCCTCGAAGCGATGCACGAGCTCGGCCTTCTGGAAGATTTCCTAAAGCTGCCGCATGAGGAAGTGCGGCTCGCCGAAGCCAAAATCGGCGATGTCACGATTCCGATCGTCGATTTCTCGCACTTGCCGGTGTATGCGAAGTTCGTGGCTCTCATGCCGCAATGGGATTTTTTGGATTTTCTGGCCGAACGAGCCAAGCAATACCCCTGCTTCCGGCTCGAAATGTCCACCGAAGTGGATGGTCTGATCGAAGAGGAAGGGAGAGTGGCGGGCGTCACCGCGAAAACCAGGGATGGTCATTTGACGATCCGCGCGGATCTGACGATCGGCGCCGACGGCCGCCATTCCTTGGTGCGGCGGGACGCAGGCTTCGTGCCGCTTGACATAGGCGCGCCGATGGATGTGCTCTGGTTCAAGCTACCGCGACAGACCACCGATGCCGGGGCACTTCTCTTCCGAGCCGACGCCGGCCAGATCCTGGTTGTGTTCAATCGCGGCGAATATTGGCAGTGCGCCTATGTGATCGCCAAGGGATCCGCCGAACGCCTCAAGGCGCAAGGCATAGGCACCCTGCGCGACCAAATTTCCGCGCTGGCTCCGTTCCTCGCCGATCGCGTTGACGGCCTCCAAAGCTTCGATGACGTCAAGCTCCTAACCGTCGCGGTCGACCGGCTGCCGCTTTGGCACAAGCCGGGGCTTTTGTGCATCGGAGACGCCGCGCATGCGATGTCGCCGGTCGGCGGCGTCGGCGTCAATCTCGCGATTCAAGACGCGATCGCGGCGGCCAATATTCTTAGCCCGGCCCTGCGCGGCAAAGGGCCGCTGAGCGATCAGCTTCTGGCGCAAGTGCAAAAGCGGCGCGAATGGCCGACGAAAGTCATCCAGGCCGTCCAGGTCGCCATTCAAAGGAACGTGATTTCCCGTGTCCTTGGCGGCACCGGCAAGATCGCGCCGCCCTGGTTCCTGCGGCTCTTCATCAATTTTCCGGTCCTGCGCCGCCTGCCCGCCCGCCTCATGGGTCTCGGCGTGCGGCGCGAGCGCGTCACATCGCCCGCCGAGGAAGGCCGCGTCGCGGATCGGCTTGGGTGAGAAACCGGCCTGGCACGGGCAACGCGCTTGGCTAGCAGTCCCACTTATGGACCTCGCGCCGATAACCGCTCAGACCCACGGGGCCACCGCAAGGGTCTGCATTGCGCCAATTAGTGAATCTTACCATATGCTTCTCGAGGAGAGCACGATCACACTTTATCACCGCGAGTATACCGCCGTTTGCGGCTTGGGGGCATGGTCATAATCAGCGATGGTCCTGCGGGATTTCCGCGTCTTGATTGCCCGCGGCAATGGTTCTTTCACCTCCGCCGCTCGCCGCATAGTTTCCGTGCTATGACGATTTCACTGTCCATTTGCCACCGCCCCGCAAAATGCCTTATGGGAACGCCGGCATGTGCTGTCGCTGGATCGGAACAATAGTCATGTTGAACCTTGTCGCCTCCGCGATTTCCGCCGACCCCGCTCTCCGGCGGACCGGAGCGCCGTGGCCGGACACTTTTCGCGCGCGCGTCGAGGCCCTCGCCTTGATCGAAACCCTCAATGGCCGCCTTCTTGCCGCCACCTGTACCGCGACAGAGGTTCTCGACAAATGGTGCGCCGATCACAAGCTGGCGAGCGAACCCGTGGTGCACGCAAGGAAGATCAGCGGTACGCAGAAGCCTGTCTCGCCTGAGCAGCGGCAAAGACTTCAGGTCGGCCCCGAAGAAGAGGTAGCCTACCGGCATGTCGAGCTTATCTGCGGCGACCACGTCCTCGCCGAAGCTGACAATTGGTACGTGCCAAGCCGGGTCGGGGCGGAAATCAACCGTGTGCTGACAACAACCGATACACCTTTCGGCCGGGCGGTACAGGATTTGAAGCCCGTCCGGCGGAATTTCTCGGTTGAAATCCTATGGAAACCGCTTCCCGATGGTTGGGAGCTTGGGCCGCTTCCAGCTGAGAGACCAACGGCGACATTGACGATGCCCTGGCGGCTCTTCCAGCATCGCGCTGTCATTTATAACGATAAACATGAGCCTTTTTCAGAAGTCAGAGAGATGTTTACGCGCGAAGTGCTGGCTTTTGGACCGCCGTAAAGGGGAGCCGCGATGGCCGCCGCGCAGCCTGCTTTGCGGGCTCTCTCCAACTTGCTGCGAAATGCCGCCGTGGACCAGGCATTGCCGCTATTGCGCAGCCTCGCGCGGGCCGCTGCCGACACCGTATTCCCCCCCGCGTGCCTCAATTGCCGCCAATCCACCGGTGCCTCAGGCTCGCTCTGCGCCGCCTGCTGGGCGCAGGTTCGTTTTATCGAGCGTCCGTTTTGCGAGCGTCTTGGCACGCCGTTTGCCGTGGATCTCGGCAGTGAAGGGCTTCTATCGCCCGAGGCGGTCGCCAATCCGCCAGTGTTCGCCCGCGCCCGGGCGGTTGCCCATTTCGATGATGGGCCGGTGCGGCAATTGGTGCATCGGCTGAAATATAGCGACCGGATGGAATTGGCCAAACCGCTCGGGGCTTGGATGGCGCGCGCCGGCAACGAACTTTTGGCCGACGCCGATCTCCTCGTACCGGTGCCTTTGCATCGCCGCAGGCTTGTCGCCCGCAGGTTCAATCAGGCCAATTCCTTGGCGCAAGCGATCTCCGCCCAATGCGGCGTCCCGGTCGATCCTTTCGCCCTCGCGCGGGTCAAGGCGACGCCGTCCCAGGTCGGGCTTTCGCGTACGCAGCGGGCTCTCAATATGCAAGGCGCGTTTCGAGTGACCGAAGGGTTGGAAGCTAAGGTCGAAGGCCGCGCGATTGTCCTTGTCGACGACGTGATGACGTCGGGGGCGACCGCCAACGCTGCGTCGCGCGCGCTTCTGCGTGGCGGCGCCAAACGCGTCGATGTCTTGGTTTTCGCCCGGGCGGTGTGAGGTTGCGATTCAATTGAAGAAAAGGCGGAAGGCTTTGGCCCACATAACCACATAACGGGCATCGGCGCCAACTACGGGGCGCACGCGAACGCAGGTGTCTCATGCTAGCGGAGTTCTGCTTGAATGTTGTCGCGAGAGAGGTCCTATTGCATTGCCGAGCCTGAGCGAATTGAGATATGACACTCGCGCCAGTGGAGCACCTCACGAAACGCACTGCGGGCAATCCGCCCGGCCCTTTCCAGAAGTCAAGAATTTTGCACAAAGGGCTAGGACAGCTTTCGACCCAGTGCCGGTAACTCAGCCCTCTTTCTGCGGTGCCCGAAAGCTGTCATAAGTCGGCCTCGACGGATGGAGATGCCGAATGGTCGACCTGATCCTCACCACCTTCGATTGGGTTCCCGAGACGCCGCGGGGCTATGTGCGTGACATACGTGTGCGTTGGGCACTGGAAGAGGCCGGGTTGCCCTATCACGTCGAGAGCGTGCCATTTGGCACTCGGAATGCCGAGCATTTCTCGCACCAGCCCTTCGGCCAAGTGCCGTGGTTGACCGATGGAGACATCTCGATCTTCGAGAGCGGCGCGATCCTGCTTCATCTAGGCGAGCGTAGTGACGCGCTGATGCCTGCCGATCCGCGCAGTCGCTGCGAGGCTTTGGAATGGCTGTTCGCGGCGCTCAATTCTGTCGAGATGGCGAGCCTGCCCTGGTCCATACTGGCGTTCTCTGGTGACACCAGTGATACGCCGGGATGGAAGCGTTTGGACGAGTTCCTCAAGGCCCGGCTCCAGCACCCGGAGCCGGTGTTGGCAGGACGCGAATGGCTAGCCGGGACCTTCTCCGTCGCCGACATACTCATGGCGGATGTGCTGCGCCTTGTCGATCGGTTCGACGGGCTGGCGGGACATCCCGCCTGTCGTGACTATGTCGCGCGCGCCACGGCCCGCCCGTCCTTCGTGAAGGCACACGCGGACCAGATGGCGCATTTTGCTGCGGCAGACTGAGATGTTTAGTCCCACGTTGTGCTGGAATGGATCGACCTTAAAG
>JBOHJQ010000106.1:0-9591 GCA_050728655.1 Methylocella sp. | reverse complement strand
CTACGCGCAGGATCGCGTGCGGCACCGCATTCGAGGTGGCGCTAACTGGACAGGCATACTTTTGAGTCCCTCTGCCGTCTGCTTGCAGGAGCAAGACATTTCCCGGCGGGACCTTCAGGATGTCGGGGATCTGCTTGGGGGCGGCCAGCACCGGCGCGGCGCCGAGTATTGTAAGGGCGGCGAAAGCAAGGGCGATGGCGCGCCGATGATTTGTCAGCGTTTGTGCAGATTGGTAAGTCATCACTTGTTTCTCCTTTTGAATTGCTCGTGTTTGAATTGCTTGGGTTTGTGTAGTTTTGTAGCAGGAAGAGGTGCAAACTCGCCTCCCCCTGCTTATTCCGTTATTTGAGGTTGAACAAAGGACCCGGGGTATCCGGGAATGTCGCCGTGTTGAGGACCTGGATGCCGGCGTTATGTTCCCCGTTGAACGGGGTGACGGTAGCCGTACAGCCTGCCTTTGCCGCGTCACCCGTCGAATTGAACCAAAGCCCGAGGTGATAAAGCTGCACGGGATTGGTCGTGATGCCTGTTGTTGCCTCCGGGACGACGGCGGGCGGGCTGTGAAACACGTTGGGCGGGGCCGCCGATGGGACGCCAGGGGAAATAACGAAGGTCTCCCTATTGAACCGGCCGACGAAATTGCCGACGCCGGTGCCTGTCCCATCGGTGACAATGTCGCCGATGTACCAGGCGAGCCCGAACGGCGCTTTTGGAACCTCAATCGAGAACAGGTCGAAGCCGGTGTGCGGCGGCAAACCAGTGACGACCACTTCAAGATTTTCGAATTCGCCGAACGTGTGATCGGTGACAGTGCCGGTGGCGTTGGGCAGGCAGGTCTTCGCGCCGGCCGACACGGTCAACGGGAACTGGATCGTCTTGGGTTGCGCATGCGCTTGAATTGGTAACAGAGCGGCAAGTGACGCCGCGATGACAACATATGGTTTCATTTTGCTTTCCTCTCTACTAGTTCGTGCCAAGGCGACTGGGGATCATGACGATTGCCTCGTGTTGAACCCGATCGCCCGGATTGATTGTCACGAAACCGCTTCCTCCGCGCCCCGTGTTCACGGGGCGCCGTTTCTGGTATCGTTCGAAAATCGCGATGCGCTTCAGGGGAGGCGGGCGTGGGAGCGGTCGAACATCTCAAGACCTTGTGCTGCCTAGGGCTACCGCCCGAGAGCGCGATGATCGCCCTGACGCCCGTGCTGCACGAGATCATTCCGCATGGCTGGACGCGCTGGGCACTCTTAGGGCCCGATGCCACAATGACGAGCCTCTACGGCGAAAATCCGGAAGCGGCAGCGCTCTATAGTGAGCGCCTCTGGCGGTTCCTAAAGAATCCATCGAGCGGCATTGGCTCCCTCTGGCTGCCAGCCTTTATGGCCACCGGGATCGGCTGGACTTTGCATCTGCAAGGCCGGGGCTATTTTGAGGATAGTTGGTATCGGGAGATAGAGGCTCCACTCGATTCCTGCTGGATTTTGGATGCGATGATCGGCGATCGCGGCCGGACTTTCGCTCGTGTAATGCTGTCGCGTCCGCGCAGCGCCCGTCGCTTCACCGTGGACGACGTGCAGCGGCTCGACCGGCTGCGCCCGTGGCTCGCACATGCGCTTCGCCGGCCCCCGTCCAGGGACTCGCGACCGGAAGATCAGGACCTCGCGGTCATGCCAGGAGCGCCGGTGCTGAGGGGTGCGATGATCTTGACGCCGGACGCAAAGATCGTCTTTCAGACTACTGGCCTAGAATTTCTGCTCAGAATTCTCGCGGGGGAGCCGGCCGATTGCACGCGCTTTGTGCCAGTCCTCGACAGTCTGCCCGCGCCAATCTTAAAACTTCTCCGGTGCATCGGCGGCGCCGCGAACGGGACTTCCAACACCCCGCCGCGCATGCAGCTTTCGAGCGCCCATGGCGTTCTCACGCTCGAAGCAAATTGGCTCGGGCCGGCGGCTACAATCCCCGAAGATGTCGCTAAGGACCCGAAATCCTGCCTCATCGCGGTGACAATCGAACTACGTGAACATGCCGTTGCCCACGCCGCCCGCATCTTGCGGGAAAGCGGCGCCACCCCGGCGCAAATGAAGGTTGGCATTCAGCTCGCGTTGGGCAAGACGAAGCCGGTGATCGCGGACGAACTCGGTATCCAGTTTTCCTCGGTCGACGATCTTACGAAAAAGCTTTATCAGACTCTCGACGTTCACAACGCTGCCGCGCTCAGCACAAAAATCTGGCTGGGCGAAAAGCAACCGCGCGCCAGCTGAAGGCGCCAAAACTGCGGCGGGGCCGGGGGAGGCTCCGGCCGCCGCCGAGACCAAGCCCCCGTCGCCAGCCCTGGAGACTGTCTGACAACGGGGAAAATTATTTGGTGCTGCAAATGCCGGTATCTAATGCCGGTATCTTAAGGCGCTCGGACTAGTCCCGCGCCCCGTGTTCGGGGGGTGCCGTTTCTGATATCGTTCGAAAATCGCGATGCGCTTCCGGGGAGGCGTGCGTGGGAGCGGTCGAGCATCTCAAGACCTTGTGTTGCTTCGGGCTCAAGCCCGAAAGCGCGATGATCGCCTTGACGCCCGTGCTGCACGAGATCATTCCGCATGGCTGGACGCGGTGGGCTCTTTTGGGGCCCGATGCCACGATAGGCAACAAATACGCCGAACACCCAGGAGCGGAACCGCTCTATAATGAGCGCCTCTGGCGGTTCCTAAATGATCCGTCGAGCCGCATAGGCTCCGTCTGGCTGCCCAAATTTAAGGCCGCCGGGATCGGCTGGGCTTTGCATCTGCAAGGCCGGGGCTGGCTGGAGGATGCCTTTTATCGCGAAATAGAGGCTCCACTCGACTCTTGCTGGTATCTCGACGCCATGATCGCCGGCGGCGGGCGCACCATCGCGTTTGTTCATCTGACGCGGCCGCGCGGCGCCCGCCCTTTCACCGTGGACGACGTGCAGCGGCTCGACCGGCTGCGCCCGTGGCTCGCGCATGCGCTTCGGCGGCCCGCATCTGGGGACTCGCCGCCGGAAGATCAGGACCTAGCGGGCATGGCAGGAGCGCCGGTGCGGAGCGGTCAGATGATCTTGACGCTGGACGCAAAGATCGTCTTTCAGACTACTGGCCTAGAATTTCTGCTCAGAATTCTCGCGGGGGAGCCGGCCGACTGCACGCGCTATGTGCCAGTCCGCGACAGGCTGCCCGTGCCAATCTTAAAACTTCTCCGGTGCATCGGCGGCGCCGCGAACGGGACTTCCAACACCCCGCCTCGCATGCAGGTTTCGAGCGCCTATGGCGTTCTCACCCTCGAAGCTAAATGGCTCGGGCCGGCGGGCACAATCGCCGCGGATGTCGCCAAGGACCCAAAAGCCTGCATCATCGCGGTGACAATCGAGCTGCGCGAGCATGCTATTGCACACGCCGCCCGGATTTTGCGCGAAAGCGGCGCCACGCCGGCGCAAGTGAAAGTCGGCATTCAACTCGCTTTGGGCAAGACGAAACCTGTGATCGCGGAGGAACTCGGCGTCCAGTTCTCCTCGGTCGACGATCTTACGAGAAAGCTGTATCAGACGCTAGACGTTCACAATGCCGCCGAACTCAGCACGAAAATCTGGCTCGGCGAAAAATCAGACGAGGCGCGCCACTATTTGCGGCGCGCCGGATAAGCATTTCTGGCGCCGTCCGCAAGAAGGGGATTTGTTTGAGGACAAGCAGCCCAGTCGCTGTGATGCCATCGCCTGCAATCGCCCGGATAAAAACGTGGTGACGCCGAAGGAACGGCATGCGCGGCGCGGCGGTGCCTGCGGCGGGGCCGCGTCGGAAAACGTCGGCGCGCTTGACCAATCCGCCAGGCCGTGCCCGATGCCGAGACGGGGTTTCGCCGCACTGGCCCTGGAGGATTTCGATGGCCTTGAACGTCGCCGTCCAGATGGACCCGATCGACAAGATTAATATCGCGGGCGATTCGACCTTCGCGCTCCTGCTCGAGGCGCGTGCGCGGGGACACAGGCTATCTTACTACACTCCCGATAAGCTTTCGCTGCGTGACGGCCGGGTCGTGGCCGAGACGGCGCCGGTCGAGGTCCGCGATGTCGTCGGCGATCATTTCACCCTGGGCGGCACAAAAGCGACGGATCTCGCATCGTTCGAGGTCATATTTTTGCGTCAGGACCCGCCTTTCGATCTCGCCTATATCACCTCGACGCATCTCCTTCAGCATTTGCCGCCAAGCGTCCTGATCGTCAACGATCCGGCCAGCGTGCGCAACGCGCCGGAGAAGCTTTTTGTGATGAATTTTCCGCGGCTTATGCCGCCGACCCTTATCACCCGCGACAGGCAGGCAATCGAGGAATTTCTTGACGAGCACGGCGAAGCCGTGATGAAGCCCTTGCATGGCCACGGCGGCGCGGCGGTGTTCAAGATTGCCCGCAGCGATCCAAACTTTGGCTCGCTTTATGACCTCTTCGCAGCGAGTTTTCGCGAGCCTTGGGTGGTGCAGCGCTTTCTGCCGCTTGTGGCAAATGGCGACAAGCGCATCATCCTCGTCGATGGCGTGGCGGCGGGCGCGGTGAATCGGTTGCCGGCCGGCAACGACATCCGCGCGAACCTGGCGCGTGGCGCCACTGCGGCAGCGGCCGAGTTGACGCCACGCGAGCGCGAGATTTGCGCCGTGATCGGCCCCGAGCTGAAACGGCACGGCTTGCTTTTTGCCGGAATCGACGTCATCGACGGCAATCTGACCGAGATCAATGTGACCTCGCCGACCGGGATCAGGGCGATCAAACGGCTCGGCGGTCCGGATCTCGCGGTCGCGATCTGGGATGCGATCGAAGCAAAATTGCGCCTTGGCTCGGCCTTGTCATTCCCGGAAACGGCAACCACTTTGGATGAATCGCGCGGGATCCGCCTATCGCCGAGCTATCGGACTCCATGAACGCCATGCTCGAAACAGCGCCGCCGGTCCAGCCCCGGCGCCATCGGATTGACTTGCCGCATGGGGCCTATTTCCATCGCGCGGTCCTGCGCGCCAAGATTACGGCGCTGCATGCGGCGGGCGAGCCGGCACAAGCGGTGCGCCGGCAAACGGTCGCGCTTTTTCGCGCCGCCTTGGACCAAGGACGCGCGCTCGCCCGCGAAACGTTCTTGGCCAATGGCGGCGGCCTCGCCTGCGCCGGCCATCTCGCCCATATCGAAGACGAGCTGATCCGCGAGATTTTCAATTATGTGACGGCCTTTGTTCATCCGGCCGCGAACGGCACGGCCGGCGAAGCATTCGCGATCGTGGCGGTGGGCGGCTACGGGCGGGCGGTCCTTGCGCCGGGGTCGGACATCGATCTCCTTTTTCTGCTCTCTCCGGCGGCGCGGCCGCGCGGGGAACGCCTTGCCGAGGCGATCCTCTATATGCTTTGGGATCTCGGCCAGAAAGTCGGCCATGCGACACGCTTGGTCAAGGAATGTCTGGTTCATGCCCGCGACGACATGACCATCCGCACGACGCTCCTTGAAGCGCGCCTTATTCTCGGCGACAGCAAGCTTTTCGAAACGCTGCAGACACGGTTCGAGCGCGAGATCGTGCAAGGAAGGGCCGCCGAATTCGTCGAGGCGAAGCTCGCCGAACGCGACAGCCGCATCGCGCTGGCCGGCCGCTCGCGCTATCTCGTCGAGCCAAATGTCAAGGACAGCAAAGGCGGCCTCCGGGACCTCAATACTTTATTGTGGATCGCCAAATATGTCTACCGGCTGCGCGACGCGGCCGATCTTGTTGGCGTCGGCGTGTTTTCCCGTTCCGAATATAAACTGTTCCGGCGCTGTGAGGAGTTTCTTTGGCGGGTCCGCTGCCATCTGCATTTTTTAACAGGCAGGGCGGAAGAAAGACTGAGCTTCGATCATCAACGCCGAATCGCGTACCGCCTCGGCTATTCGACGAGAGGCGGCTTAGCCAGCGTCGAGCGATTCATGAAACATTACTTCCTGATCGCCAAGGATGTCGGCGATCTGACCGCGATCGTCTGCGCCGCGCTCGAAGAAAAGCAAGCCAAACCAAAAGCGCGACTCGACCGGTTCCGGCCTTGGCGGCGCAAGCGGGCGGCCATCGCGCCCGGCGACTTCGAAGTTGAAAATGGCCGTGTCACGGTCACCGGACCAGAGGTTTTCGCCCGCGATCCGGTCAATCTCATCAGGCTGTTCTGGGTCGCCGACCACAACGGCCTCGCGATCCACCCAGACGCGACGCGGCACGTCACCCGGGCGCTGAAGCGTATCGATGCGAACCTGCGCGCCGATCCCGAAGCGAACCGGCTGTTTCTCGGCATATTGACGTCGCGCAACGAGCCCGAAATCGTGCTGCGGCACATGAACGAAGCCGGCGTTCTCGGGCGCTTTATCCCGGACTTCGGCCGCATCGTCGCGCTCATGCAATTCAACATGTATCATCACTACACGGTCGATGAGCATCTCTTGCGCGCGGTCGGAAACCTCGCCGAGATTGAATCGCGACGGCTTGCCACAGAGCATCCTTTGGCCACTGACATTTTGCTTTCGATCGCCAATCGGAGGGCGCTGTTTGTCGCGCTTTTCCTGCATGATATCGCCAAGGGACGGATGGAGGATCATGTGAGCGCCGGTGCGGCTGTCGCGCGCGCGCTCTGTCCGCGTCTCGGCCTTTCCGACGCCGAAACCGAAACGGTCGCGTGGCTTATCGAGACCCATCTAATCATGTCGGATACGGCGCAGCGGCGCGATCTTGGCGACGCGAAAACGATTGCGACCTTCGCCAGCCGCGTGCAGACCCTTGAACGCCTCAAAATGCTATTGGTCCTCACCGTTTGCGACATCCTCGCGGTGGGCCCCGGGGTCTGGAACAATTGGAAGGCCGAGCTCCTGCGCACCCTTTATTGGGAGACCGAGGTGGAACTCTCGGGCGGTCACTCCACGACCGATAGCAAACTGCGCGTCGCCCAGGCCCGCGAGGAACTGCGCCGCGCGCTGCCGAAGTGGTCGGACCTCGATTTCGAGGCCTATGCCGCGCGTCTTCCCCACGCCTATTGGCTAAAGGCCTCCCTGGAGCAGAAGCTTCTGCACGCCAAGCTTTTGAATATGACCGAAGTCGAGATACCCGCGCCGATAACCGATATCCTCGTTGACCGGAACCGCAGCGTCACCGAATTGACCGTCATTGCGCCCGATCATGCAAGGCTTTTATCGACCGTCGCCGGCGCTTGCGCGGCAACGGGAGCCAACATTGTCGATGCGCAGGTTTTTACGACGGCCGACGGCATGGCGCTCGACACAATTTTTGTTTCGCGCGCTTTCAGATACGACGAAGACGAGTTGCGGCGGGCGGGCAGCATCGTGCTCGCAATCGAGCGCGCGCTCAGCGGCCAAGTCAGGCTGCGGGACATGGTCGCGGCACGGTCCCGGCAGGCCGGAGAGGACCGCGACGTCTTTCGCATCCATCCGGAAGTGTCGATCGACAATACGCTTTCCAACCGCTTCACCGTCGTCGAAGTGACCGGCCTCGATAGGCCTGGCCTGCTTTACGAATTGACCGCGATTATGTCCAGGCTCAGCCTCAACATAGCCTCGGCCCATATCGCGACATTCGGCGAAAAGGCGGCCGACGTTTTTTATGTGACCGATCTTACCGGGGAGAAAATTACTTCGGCGCATAGGCAAGACACGATTCGGCGGGCAATTTTGGGAGTTTTCGATCCGGCCAAGGAAGCGTCCGTCATGACGGACAGCGGGTTCTGACATCTTCCGGGGATCGCGATCTTGCCCAACTCATCGCGAAAGGTCGCGAAGGGAGCTTGATTTTGGATGCCAAAAAACTGATATCCCGGTGCGGTTTGTCATTTGTCAACGAGCGATCATGAACGATTCAAAAAAAGCCGAAAACGAAGCAGCCGCGATCAACACGGATGGGTCCACCGACGATGCCGGCGCGGTGTTCGCCGGGCCCGCCGCGCCAGCTCCGGCGGAAGAACCAGATCCTTTCGTTGTCTTGGAAAATCTTCAGCTGGAAAACGCGGCGCTGAAAGACAAAGTCCTGCGCGCCCTCGCCGAGATGGAAAACCAGCGCCGCCGCGCCGAGCGCGAGGTCGCCGACGCCAAAACCTATGGCGTGACCTCATTTGCCCTTGAAATGCTAACGTTTGCCGACAATTTGCGGCGCGCCGTCGAAAGCCTACCGCCCGATGCCCGCGAGCAGGCGGGTGCCGCCCTGAAAACCTTGATCGAGGGAGTTGAACTCACCGAGCGCGACTTCCTGTCGCGGCTTGGCAAATACGGCGTCAAGAAGCTCGAACCGCTTGGCGCCAAGTTCGATCCCAATCTCCATGAAGCGTTGTTCGAGGTGCCTGACGAGACGGCGCCGAATGGCACGGTCGTGCAGGTGATCGAGGATGGCTTCACGATCGGCGATCGCGTGCTTCGCCCCGCCAAGGTCGGCGTCTCCCGCGGCGGTCCAAAACCCGCGAACGAAAACGCTCCCTCGTAGTCCGTGGAAGCGTTCTTTTTTCGTGCCGAGCGGCTTGGTTGGCGTCCGTTTAGCCGATGGCGCAAAGCCTCCGGCTAATATCTGAAAGCGATCCCGGCGGTTGCGAGCCAAGGATCGACCTTTATGTGGGAGCGAACGGGGACAACTCCCGGAACCGCAAATCCTTGCGCATCGGTGGAAAAGAAAAGCTTCTTGGCGTCGACGAACACGCCCCAATTGGGAGTGAGCATCAAATCGGCGCCGGCCTGGAGAACGAAAGCGAAATTTTGATCGATGCTGAAATTCGTTAGAATCCCGTCGCTGATATTGCCGAAATCGAACACATAGCCGACGCCGATGCCGGCATAGGGCTGAAGGGGACCGAATTGGGTAAAATGGTATTGGAGGAGGAGGATGGCGGGCCCGGCGCGCGTGCTGCCCAGGAGGTTAGAGCCAAAGGTGGCCGCCGTTGGTAACCCGGTTGCCTTGAGATGCACGATAGGCGGCACACCGAAGTACAGCGCGGTCGCGATATTGGGCGTAACGAAATAGCCCGCTTCCAATCCCAAGGTGTAAACCGGCCGGATCGCTATATTCGCGGTCGGGAATAAGCCACCGCCGGTCGGCTGAGCATTGGTGTCAAAGAAAGCACCGACAGCGCCGGCGTGAACATAGAAGCTCGGCGGCGCGGGCGGCAGCGGGTTTAACGTCGCAGCCACGTCAGCCGCGCGCCCTTGGCTTACGCCGAGGGCTGCGATGAAAACGGCGGCCCAAATTCGAATGGAGCCCGTCATCAGCTTGCCCCCAAACTTTCCACTATTTTTTTATTTTCTAGGGTCATTCGTCATTGAGTTTTTGTCAACCGATCAGCGCTTGCCAAGATGCTTTCGATGCGCACTATGGCTTCTTTGCCACGTTCCGCAGCCCCTGGAGTTTGCAGGACGGGCAATTGCAATTTGATTGCGAATCACACGGGCCTCCTCCATGGCCGTATGTTTCGCGATATGCCACCGCCGCCACGCCGAAGCCGCCAGTGCCGCGACCTGCTAAAAACCTTGATCGAGGGAATTGAACGCACCGGGCGCGACGGGGCGATAGAACACCCGCGAACGAAAACGCTCCCACGTAGTC
>JBOHJQ010000105.1:0-9671 GCA_050728655.1 Methylocella sp. | reverse complement strand
CTTCCTTGCCACGCTCGCCCACCAGCGCGATCACATTGACGTCGGCGGCGGTATTCCGCGCGATCATGCCGAGAACCGTCGACTTTCCGACGCCGCTTCCCGAAAAGATGCCGACGCGCTGTCCCTTTCCGCACGTGAGGAGCGCGTCGACGGCGCGAATCCCCAAGGAAAGAGGTTCCGTTACGCGCGGTCGGGTGAGCGGATCCGGAGTTGCCGAGGCCAAAGCCTGGTCGGCGTTCCATTTCATCGCAACGGTACCGAGGCGGCCGCGGCGCGCCGGACTGGCGTCGCGCTTGCCGTGGAAATCGGCGCAATTAGCGGAGATCGTTGGGCCGGAGCCGCATTCACCGGCGCGCTTTTCATGGGAACCGATCGTTCGACGAGTCGCGCCCGGGCCAATTCCGGACAAACCGCACGGGCCAGAGCCAACGCGGAGACGGCCCTAGCGCTCGCCCCGTTCAATGGCGCGGCATGGCTTTTTGGCGAGACGTCCGGCAAGTTCGCGGGATGGCGAGAACCAGGTTGGGACTCTTCTCGAAATGTCGTATTTCACAGGGCCGAGTGCCACCTCGCCCCCCGGCGCCTCGAACGCGCGGCAACCTCAAGCGCGCTCGCGGACAACGACCCCCAGGCGTTCATCAAGAGCGATATTCGCGCGATTGGGCCGCTATGATAAAGAAGATCAGGGTTGAAAATCCGGTTGTCGAACTCGATGGCGACGAGATGACGCGGATCATTTGGCATTATATCCGCGACAAGCTCATTCATCCTTACCTCGACATCGAACTCGATTATTACGATCTCTCGATCGAAAATCGCGACGCGACGAACGATCGGATCACGGTGGAAGCCGCCAATGCCATCAAAAAGCACGGCGCCGGCGTCAAATGCGCCACCATCACTCCGGACGAAGCCCGGATGGAAGAGTTCAAGCTGAAGCAAATGTGGAAATCGCCGAACGGCACGATCCGCAATATTCTCGGCGGCGTGATCTTCCGCGAGCCTATTATTTGCCAAAATGTCCCGCGCCTCGTGCCCGGTTGGACGCGGCCGATCGTCATCGGCCGCCATGCTTTCGGCGACCAATATAGCGCAATCGATTTCAAGGTTCCCGGCAACGGCCGCCTCGTCATCAGGTTCGAGGGCGACGATGGCACGATCATCGAACGAAAAGTGTACGACTATCCGGGTCCAGGCGTTTCCCTGGCGATGTATAACCTCGACGAGTCGATCCGCGATTTTGCCCGCGCTTCGATGAATTTCGGGCTCATGCGCAAATATCCGGTCTTTCTGTCGACAAAGAATACGATTTTGAAATCCTACGACGGGCGCTTCAAGGATTTGTTCCAGGAAGTTTACGACGCCGAGTTCAAAGCCGCGTTCGGCGAGGCTGGCATCACTTACGAGCATCGCCTTATCGACGACATGGTCGCCTCTTCGCTCAAATGGTCTGGCGGCTATGTCTGGGCCTGCAAGAACTATGACGGCGATGTCCAGTCCGACATTGTGGCGCAGGGTTTCGGATCGCTCGGCCTCATGACCTCGGTGCTGATGACTCCGGATGGCAGAACGGTCGAGGCCGAGGCCGCGCACGGTACGGTGACCCGGCATTACCGCGAACACCAAAAAGGCAAGGAGACGTCGACCAATTCGATCGCCTCGATTTTTGCCTGGACACGTGCACTGGCGCACCGCGCCAAGCTCGACGGCAATGCCGAACTTGCCAATTTCGCGCCGACTCTCGAAACGACTTGCGTCGCCACGGTGGAGGCCGGCTACATGACCAAGGATCTTGCCCTCCTTGTCGGCGCCGACCAGCATTGGCTCTCGACGACAGGTTTCCTCGACAAGATCGGCGAGAATTTGCGCGCCCGCATGAGCGAAGGATAGGGAATGAAGCGCGCCCGGGTCGCGAATCGCTCAACCGAGCACTTCCAATAACACGGGTGCTTGACAAGCTATTGTCACCGGCTTTGCTGTGCCGGAACATGCCGGCGACGGTTCGGCCTTGCCAAGGCTCGGCCAAAGTGGCAATCTCAGCCGCGAGACCGGGTCGTCGGGTCGATGCCGGTTTAACAAGGGAGGTCGAAAATGAAAACTGAAGTTTGGGTACTCGCGGGAATCGTTGGTCTGGTTGTTTTGGCGCTCGTTGGATTCTCGCTTGTCGGGCTACCAACGGCGCACGGCACTGCGGGATCGGCGTACCCCCCCACCATTAACGGGCAGTGACGTTACGCCCGCCGCAATGGCAGGAGCATCGTAGAGGCCGAGCGCTGGCTCGTGCCGGTTGTGAATTACGATTCGGAAAGCATGGACGGGGCCGCGGCGGCGCAGTGGTGCGGTGGCCGTCGTCTCGCCCGTGCGGGCACGCCGGGTTTGGCTCGGATCTGTAGCGCGAATACTAAAGCCGCATCGAGAAAACTGCGGCGAGAAAACGCCTGTCGCGCCCTTGATGCGCTTTGCCAGCGACGGGTGCCTCAAAATGAGCAACATTGCGGCCGAGCGCGCGAGTCGACCAATCGCGCTCGGCCGCAAGAATTTTTTACTGGTTCCGACGCCGGCGGACGGCGTGCGGAGATCGTCCGCGCCCTCATCGAGACCGCCCGCCGCTTGGCGTGGACCGCGTGACTCTCGGTTCCGGACTCTCAGGCGTTCGTAAAGCGATCGGCGCACCCGCCATGCCTGCCGGAGCGCCGCAGTCGTTTCGTTTTATTTGGTGCTCTTCGCGCCTGCTTCCTCGGAGCAGGCCTTTTGCTCGCTGGGATGCGAATTCTCCCAGGTCGTGATCGACTGGGTCTCCGAGCCTGGCATCTTTTTGTTCATGCAGGAACAATAGGCATCGACGACGGTCGCGCTCTGGCCCTCGCCTTGGTTGTCGGCCACGCATTGCTTGATTCTGGCGGCATCGTCGGCCTTGGCAACTGGCCCAACTCCCGACGTCATCGCAACGACCGCGATGGCAATGAGGGCGATACGGCTGAATGTCATCGTTCTGCTCCAATTGTGATGCGAGACGCCCCATCGGCGCTCGGCTGAACTAGATCGGGCGCTTCCTGCGGCTCGCCCAGTTTGAGCGCACCATTCTCACCCCTGTCGAATGGCAGGACGATGGCATAAGTGACGGCGATAAGCTGGATTCCGCAGACGACTCCCGAATCGGTGTGGATGTTAGCGGGTTTCCGGCTTCGCTGGAAGACAGACGTTCCCTGCCGGCACGTCGGGCAGGCTGATTGGAGCATTTTCCCTGGCATTTGGCTGCACGCCTCCCCTCTGGTTGCTCTTGCAACCTAGCGAATGTCGCACGTCGGCGCTGCTGCCGGCTGACGATCGAGCCGCGCGATCTCCTGACACCGTTTCCATGGCTAACTAGTTCACAAAGCTTGGCTTTCTCCCCTGGTCGTTCGCCCCGCATGCCGGCTTGCTTTTATCGCAAGGGCAGGGTGGTCCAATTTCATCGCGCGCCCTCCAAAAGCCGCGCAGCCGCTGCCCGCGCCTCGTCGGTGATCGTCGCGCCGGCCAGCATGCGGGCGATTTCCTCGCGCCGTGCCTCCTGTTCGAGAATTGAGACCCGCGTCGCGACGCGGCTGCCTTGACCGGCGGCAGCTTTGGCGATGCGGAAATGACCGCGCGCGCGGGCCGCGACTTGCGGCGCATGGGTCACGGCAAGCACCTGGACGCGGGAAGCAAGCCGCGCAAGCCGCTGGCCAATGGCATCGGCCACCGCACCGCCCGCCCCCGTATCGATTTCGTCAAAGACAAGTGTCGGAGCCGAGCCTTGCTCGGCAAGAACCACTTTCAGGGCCAGCATGAAGCGGGCAAGCTCGCCGCCGGAGGCGATTTTCATCAATGGGCCAGGCTTTGTTCCGGGATTGGTTTGCACCCAAAACTCGACTTGATCGTACCCGTCCGGGCCCTCCGGCTCGGTGCGGAATTGGGTTGTAAAATGGGCGCCGTCGAGCTTGAGTGGCGCGAGTTCGGCGGTCACTTCGGCATCGAGCATCGCGGCGGCTTTTTTGCGCGCCTCCGACAACGTCCGCGCCGCCGATGCAAAGGCGGACTCCGCAGCCTCGGCGTCTCGCGTTAATTGCAAAAGCCTTGCCTCCCCGGCGTCGAGGGCGGCAAGCTCGGCTGCGAATTTTTCGCCGAGCGCGGCAAGCGCATCGGCGAGAACCCCATATTTGCGTCCCGCGGCGCGCAAGGCAAACAGCCTTTCTTCAACCCGCTCCAATTCGCGCGGATCGAAAACGGCATGCCGCAAGGCCTGATCGAGGGCTTGCCCCGCGAGATCGAGGGCGTTCAAGGCGGCATCGAGCGCCTCGGTGGCGGGCGCGATCAGTCCGGGCGCCTGAGTCTGACGCCGCTGCAGCCTGCGCAACGCGGCGGAGAGAGCAGGAATTGGCGAGTGCTCGCCCGTCACCGCCGCATGGACATCGCGCAGTTCCGCCGCGACTTTCTCGGCTTGCATTATGGTGGAGCGGCGCTCGGCGAGCGCGGCTTCCTCGCCCGGTTCGGCGGCAAGCCCTATCAACTCGGCGGAGGCATGGCGGAGGTAGTCGGCCTCACCGCGCGCCTTTTCCACCCGTGCTTGCTCGCGCGCGCGCTCGGCCTTGAGACCTCGCGCCCGCGCATAGGCGGCGCGCACTTCGGCGGCCGAAAGGTTCAAGCCGCCAAAGGCATCGACCAATTGGCGATGCATGCCTGGATTGACGAGCGCGCGGTCGTCGTGCTGGCCATGAATTTCGACCAGCTCGCGGGCGATCGCCCGCAATGCCTGCGACGTCATCCGCTGATCGTTGACGAAAGCGCGGCTGCGGCCATCTGCCAATTGCAGGCGCCGCAAGATAAGGCTGCCGGCGGTTTCTACGTCTTGTGCCTTCGCCGCGGCGATCGCCGGGTGGTCCTCGGCAAGCTTGAAAGCCGCGCTGACCTGACCTTGCGCCTTGCCGTGGCGGACCAAGGTGCCGTCACCACGGGCGCCAAGCGCCAGCGAAAACGCATCGAGAAGAATCGATTTGCCGGCGCCGGTCTCGCCGGTCAAGATGGTAAGGCCACGGTCGAAATCGAGATCAAGCTTGTCGATCAAGACGATGTCGCGGATGGACAGTTGAACGAGCATGGGGTCGAGGGGCTCCCCGATGAGCCTCCAGGGCGCGGTCGAACCTCTTTCATGTATTGCGAGAACGCGAAAGAGCTCCCGTTTATCGATTTAACGGATTTTCTTATTTATTTATGTTCTTGCCACACCCTGGAGCATTTTGCCCCGGATGGATGGAGGCTCCAGGCCATGAGGCGAAATTTATCGTGAGGCGCAACCGGCCTCACGTTTTCCATGGATCGTAGCTGCCGATATTCCACAGATGTCCTTCCGGATCGCGGCAGGAAAAGTCTCGGCCGCCGTAATCCTCGTCCTTGATCTCGATCACGATTTCCGCGCCTGCAGCTTTGGCGCGCCTATAAATCGCGTCGGCGTCGGCCACCACCACGTAGGGGCTTTGCGTTGTGCCTCCAAGCTGGGCCGGCGTCGATTGCACCTGACCAAACTCGTCATGACCATCCCGCGCGGACCCCAGCATGATCATGCCGCTGCCCAGCGTTAGCTCCGCATGGGCAATGCCACCCTTGCCGTCGTCATGCACGGCGTGTGGCTGAAACCCGAACGTCCCGCAAAGCCAGTCAATCATGCGTTTTGCATCCTTGTACCGCAGACACGGAATAATGGTCGAGCCGGTCAACTTCGTCCTCCTCAGCCGAGGCCCATCTTGTGGAACGCTTTCGAGATCCAGGACCCTTGGTCCTCATGCGGCTCCAGCCCGCCTCCTTGGAGCAGCGCGTAAGCATCCTTGTACCAGATCGACTCCGGGAAATTGTGCCCTAAAACGGCCGCCGCGGTTTGTGCCTCGCTGGGGATACCAAGCGCGAGATAAGCCTCGGTCAGCCGCATCAAGGCTTCCTCGGCGTGCCGGGTCGTCTGATATTTGAACAGAACCTCGCGGAAGCGGTTGATCGCTGCCGCATAATTATGCTGGTTCAGATAATAGCGTCCGACGAGCATCTCCTTGCCGGCTAGCTGGTCGCGGGCGACTTGCAGCTTGTAGCGCGCATCCTCGGTATATTCCGACTTGGGGTATTTTTCGGTGATCAGGGTGAATATTTCAACCGCCTTTGCCGCCCGGTCCTGATCGCGGTTTATGTCCGGGATTTGATTGTAATAGGACATCCCCTCAAGATAATAGGCATAGGGGACATCGGGAGACGAGGGAAATAGCCCAATGTAGCGTTTCGCGGAGGCAATCGCGTCGTCGTAACTGGCGTTTTGATATTGGCTGAAGGTGGTCATCAAAATCGCTTTTCTTTGCCATTGCGAATAGGGATATTGCTTTTCGAGCTCGGCGAATTTTTTCGCCGCGCCGTCGTAATCCTTGGATTGCAGCCGGGCGAGCGCTTGATTGTAGATATCGTCGGCCGGGATATCGGGGTCGATCTTGGTTTTGTATTTTTCGCCGGCAAACCAGTTGAGGGGATTGATTGAATCCAACCATGAATCGGCCGCGGCCGGGAGGGACGGGACCGCGGCCGCTGCCACCGCAATACAGACCAACCATCCGCCCGCGCCTCCCCGCCACGGCTTTGGTGTTTTCTTAAAGCAAGTTTTCATACGCTCTGCTCATTCATCGCAAACAAACCGACCACACCCACGACCTCTCTATCGCGACTGGCGCGGTGACGCTAGCATCCCTGTCGGTCCGCAAAAGAGCATAAATGTGGCGGAACATTCGTAAACTCGGTCCGGCGGCGGGCGGCCGGGGTCGCCGCATCGCTTTGGGTCGGCGAACGAAAAACGGCGAACCCCGCGCCAAGGGCGGAGCCGCGAAATTTGTGCTATTTTAGCGCTGAAGGAGGCGAGGACTCGCCTCCCCCTGCTTACGCGCTCATGGGATTCTGATCAAAGGACCCGCGAGATCCGGGAATGTCGCCGTGTTGAGGACCTGGATTCCGGCGTTGTGTTCCCCGTTGAACGGGGTGTGGGTACCCGGACAGCCTGCCTTTACGGCGTCAGCCGCCGAATTAAACCAAAGCCCGAGGTGATACATTTGGACGGGATTGGTCATCACGCCACCTACTGCCTCCGGGACGACCGCGGGCGGGTCAGGAAATTCATTTGGCGCCGGCACGGCGCCTTGGGAAATAATGAATGTCTCGCTACTGAAACGGCCGACGAAATTGCCGACACCGATGCCGCCCCCAGTGGTGCTAATGTCGCCCATATACCAGGCAGCCCCGAATGGCGCCTTCGGAACCTGAATGATGAAAAAGTCGAAGACGGTGTTCGCCGGCAGACCGGAGACCACGACCTCGAGATTTTCGAAGTCCCCGAAACGATGAACGATGACCATGCCTTGGGCGTTGGGCAGGCAGGTGCTCGCGCCTGCCGACACGGTCATTGAGAACTGGATAGTCTGCGCCGCGTGCGCTTGAACGCAAGCAAGCACCGCAACTGACGCCGCGATGGCAACATATGGTTTCATTTTGCTGGTCCTTTCCTCAAATGAGTTCTAACGTGAGGAAAAAATTCCTCCCGCTCGAACGCTTGGCGGAGACAATGTACCTGCGAGCGGAAATTACCCGAGCGATACGAAAAACGGTGTAATCCCCACATCGCCCAGATTGATTGTCACGAAACCGCCTCCTCCGCACCCCATGATTAGGGGTTGACGATTTTGCTAATCGTCAACCGTGCAAGGCGGCGGGAAAGGATTTCGGCGCGCCGAAGAGGATTTCGGAGGCTTTGAGCGTCGCCGTCCAAATGGACCTGATCGATTAGATCAACATCGCGCTCGATGCGACCTACGCGCTCCTGATCGAGGCGCGTGCGCGGGGACATCGGCTATCTTACTACACTCCCGATATACTTTCGCTTGCAGGGCCGGAGCGAGACCAATTCATGCGGCAAATTTCCATCCTCCGTCCCGGCAGTTTTCGCGCTCTAAGGATGGTTGAAGCGCCGCCGCCCACACCAAGCCCCGGCATGGCGGTGATCGACGTTGACGCGGCGGGTGTAAACTTTGCCGATTGCATAGCGCGACTTGGTCTTTATGCCTCCTCCTGGCGCTACGCTGGTTGGCCATTGACGCCCGGATTCGAGGTCGCCGGGCGGGTGTCGGCACTCGGCGAGGGAGTAGATGGCCTCGCCGTCGGAGAACGGGTGATCGCGCTCACCCGTTTCGGAGGGTATGCGGAACAAGTTGCGGTGCCTCGGAGCCAAGTCTTCGGGTGTCCAAGCCGGCTGACGACTCCTGAAGCTGCTGGCATAGCCGTCGTGTTTCTCACCGCGGCCTATGCGCTGGACGAGCTTGCGGCGCCCCGGCCGGCAAGCGCCGTGCTCGTCCACTCTGCCGCGGGCGGCGTCGGCGGGGCGTTGCTGCGGCTCGCTCGCCTGAGGGGCATTAACGCCGTGGGCGTCGTCGGGTCCCCCCATAAGCTGCAAGCGGCAAAGGATGCGGGCGCGCATGCGGTCATCGATGCCTCAAGTGAGAATTGGTTCGCGACAGCCCGCCATTTCGCGCCGAATGGGTATCAAGCCGTCTTCGATGCTAACGGGCCGACCCTGCGCCAGAGCTTGCGATTGTTGGCCCCGATGGGGCGGCTGGTCGTATACGGGGCGCACGGGATCATACCGCGCAGCGGAAGACTGGTCGGCGCATTGGCGGCCATGATACGTTATGCGCTCCTGCCGCGTTTTAACGCGCTCCGGCTCGCCACCGAAAACAAGAGCGTGATGGCCTTTAATTTAAGCTATTTATTCGACGAGGTCTCCCTCCTCGATCGGATCATGCGCAAATTGCTGACGGATTTCGATCAAGGGAGGCTGGTCCCGCCGCCCACGCGGTGCTACCCGTTCGAACAAGCTGGTCTGGCACACCGCGATGTTCAATCCGGGCTGACGGTCGGAAAATGCGTGCTTACAATGAGACTCCCTCGCCCAGCCGGAGGAGAGCTGGTTTAGGCGAGGGAGCCGAAGCGTCTTCGCTGGATGCTCCCCGTTGAATGGGGTGTGGTTAGCCGGACAGCTTGCCTTCACGGCGTCAGCCTCCGAATCGAACCAAAGCCCGAGGTGATAAAGCCGCACGGGATTGGTCGCCACGCCTACTGTTGCCTCCGGGACGACGGCCGGCGGGTCAGGAAACTCAATTGGCGCCGGCACGAGGCAAACTTGGATTTCTTCTCCGTACCACTCAAGATCCCAGATGACTTACGCGCGATCAACAAGGTGACCGCGTGCAAGGCCCGCGCAATTGCCCAACCTTACCTCGCTGCAGGAACGTAGAAAAAGTACTGCGCAGAATACTCAACCAAGACCTCGGTCTGGCCTGGCTGGCACTCCGCCGCGGGAGGTTTGCCACCATCCGTAAAGAGCCGTTGAATGAACGTGACCCGGCTAAACGCGCCATTGCCTGTCGTCGATTTGGCAGGGAGCAACAACCAGTCGACGCCATCCGGATCGGGAGCGGTAAAATGCTTCGCCTTTGCGCCGTCACCCACAACGGAGCTACCATCCAAAGCTTCCCAGGTGGGTCCCGCGAAGTGTATGGCCACGAGATCACCCTCATGCCTGCCTACGCGCAGGATCGCGTGCGGCACCGCATTCGAGGTGGCGCTAACTGGACAGGCAT
>JBOHJQ010000104.1:0-9742 GCA_050728655.1 Methylocella sp. | reverse complement strand
TCCCCATTGTGTGCTGTTGCTTGACGAGATCGAAAAGGCACATCCAGATCTCTATAATATCCTCTTGCAGGTCATGGATCACGGAAAGCTCACCGATCATAGTGGCAAGCCCATCGATTTTCGTAACGTCATTTTGATCATGACGACGAATGCCGGCGCCTCCGACATGCAGCGTGCCGCCTATGGTTTCACCCGCTCGAAGCGCGAAGGCGAGGATTTGGAGGCGATCAACCGGATGTTTGCGCCGGAATTCCGCAACCGTCTCGACGCAGTCGTGACGTTCAAGCATCTGCCGGCCGAGGTCATCGTCAAGGTCGTCGACAAATTCATCATGCAGCTCGAGGCGCAGCTCGCCGACCGCAATGTCACGATCGAACTCACCGACGAGGCACGCAATTGGCTGGTCGAACATGGTTACGACGAGCAGATGGGCGCGCGGCCGATGGCGCGCGTCATCCAGCAGGCGATCAAGACACCGCTTGCAGATGAAGTGTTGTTTGGCCGGTTGAAGGGCGGCGGCACGGTGCGGGTTGTCGTCACCGCGGAAGAAGACGGCATCAAGAAATTGAGCTTTGTCTTTCCCGAAGGCCCGGTTTTGCCGCGCCCGGAGCGGGACATCGTCGAGGCCGGCAAGAAACGGGTGCGGCCAGAGCCCGAAGTGCGCCGCGCCAGATCCCGCCACCTTAAAGATGAGGAGGGCGACGACGAGCAAGACGAGGATATGCCCGGCGACGACGCTCAAGGCGGCGACGAGACCGAAACGGTTGGTAGAGGCGAGGAGCCGGATGTAAAGCGCTGAAGCGGGGGCAGGGCGAGCGAACTTGCCGGGCGGCGGCGCAGGGGTTACCTTCCCGGCGCGCACGGCTTTATGTCCGAAAATTAGAATTGATGTCCATCGTAGGGAGTGCAGCCGGAGCAATTGGACATAGTCAAACCATCAATCGCGTCATGACTTCAAAACACGGCAAATCGCTGGCCGAGATTTGGAATGATCAGGTCCGAGTCGTACATGCTGGGCTTCTGAATTTGTTCAGTCGAACATGAATGCGCTCGCGGAGATATAAACATGGCCGACATTGTGCTGATCAATCCCCGTTTCGAGATGAGCTATTGGGGTATGGAGCACGCCCTCCACCTATGTGCCAAGCTTGGCAAGCGCGCGAATATGCCGGTTTCGGCCCTGCCCTTGCTTGCGGCTCTGACGCCCGCAGAGCACAAAATTACTTTAATCGATGAGAATGTCGAAGAAATCGATTTTGCTCTTTGTGCCAAGGCCGACATCGTCGGCGTGACGGGAATGACGGTGCAGAGATTCCGTACGACTGAAATTCTCAAGGAATTGAAAGGGCGGGGCTGCTTCACGGTCGTCGGCGGTCCGTGGGTCAGCGTGCAGGAGGATTATTTCGGCGCGTTGGCCAATGTCATTTTCGTGGGGGAAGCCGAAGAGACCTGGCCGCAATTTCTTGCCGATTTTGCGGAACAGAAACATGCTAGCCGCTACGAGCAGGCGGAGTTCACCGACATGAGTAAAGTGCCGCCGCCTCGCTACGACCTTTTGAAGATGAACCAATATGTCATCGCTCCGGTGCAGTTCTCGCGCGGCTGCCCGTTCACCTGCGAGTTTTGCGACATCATTGTAACCTTCGGTCGTCGTCCGCGCCTCAAGACGGTACCCCAGATTATTGCCGAACTGGAGGCGCTTCGCCGTTTAGGTGGGGTCGGTGGCGTCTTCATCGTTGATGACAATCTGATCGGCAATAAGAAGGCGATAAAACACATTCTCCGCCAAGTCATCGTCTGGCAGAAGGCGCATGATTATTCGATGGCATTTTTTGCGGAGGCTTCGCTTGATCTGGCAGACGATGATGAACTCATGGGCCTCATGGACGAGGCAAATATCCGTTACGTCTTTGTCGGCGTCGAAACGCCGAACGAGGAATCGTTGCGTGAAACGAGTAAGCTGCAAAACCTGCGCGGTAAGGAGCGCAGCTTGGTAGAAAAGGTGCACGCCATCCAGGCCCACGGGCTCGAGGTCTGGAGTGGGATGATCGTCGGTTTCGACAATGACGGCTTGGACATTTTCGATCGGCAGATCCGTTTCGTCGAGCAGGCCCGGGTGATCCATACCTCGGTCGGCATGCTCACCGCGATCCCCAAGACACCACTTTACGCAAGGCTTGCCGGTGAGAATCGGCTCGATCCCGCCGATCGGACGCCGTACGGAACGAACGTCATTCCCCTCGGTATGGGCCGCGACGCCTTGCGGGAAGGATATTTGCGGGTGCTGCGTGCACTTTATGATCCGAAGGCCTATTTCGCCCGTGTGGATTCACTCTTTCTGGAAGGCGGTCTGAAAACCGGCGACGTGCGCAACGCCCACTTGCGCAGCCGGCCATTCAGCCTGTTCATTCAATATGTGGAAGCGCTGCTTTACACGGGTTTCATCTATTTCAAGTTGCAAACCGCCGTAGAGGAAGCCGATCTTCGTCACCACTATCGGCGCGCCTTTTTCAACGTGGTGCGACGACGTCGCGATCCGTTTGTGCTGCAAGCCTATGCGTTGAAGGCTGTCTTGCATTATCATTATCACAAGCTCATCGCTGCCATCGATGCCGACGGACATTTGCTCAATATTTTCTGATTGTTGCGCCGCTGATCTTGGCGCGCGAGCGCGCAGCTGGAGTCGCAAGGCTATTGCAACAACGATCCTGCCGCTGCTAGAAAACTGTCGTGGGCGCGTAAGCCCTCCTAGATAAAGATGAACGGCAAAGGATACGATTTCCGTTAGTGCGGCGTCGTCAATAGGCGCTCATTCCGGTGTAATCGCCGCCGCGATTCTTCGGCAAAATCCTTCGAGTACCTCTGGCTTTTCCATCACGCCGGTGTGCGGCCGCAGCTCCACATCCTTCCAGCGCGGGAGGACGTGGAAATGCAAATGGAACACGATCTGGCCGCCGGCCGGCTCGTTGTATTGAAGGATCGTGATCCCGTCCGCCGCGAGCGACGACTTGACGGCAACGGCGATTTCTTGCACGCGGACGATGAGTAGCCCGAGCATCGCGGGATCGGCGTCGAGGATATTGCGCGAGGGCGTTTTGGGCAGCACCAGCACATGGCCGTCCGCGCGGGGCATTATATCCATGAAGGCGAGCGCTACATCGTCCTCATAGACCTTGTGGCACGGCAACTCGCCGCGCAGGATTTTCGCGAAAATATTTGTCTCGTCATAGACCGGCGTGGGCATGGTCGCGTTCCCTCATTCCATCGATCTAAAGGACCCATCGAAAGGCACGCCGCAACTCTGACGCGCAATTGCCTTCGTACCACCGCCCGTGCGCGATGATGATTCTCTCCGGCTTCCAGGCAATCATCCGTTCGACTTCAGCCCTTGCGGCCTTGCGATGACGCCAGAACGTCAATTGCATGTCGACCGGAGCCTTGCCATCAGGGTCTGCGGCGCCAGCAAAACGCAGCAGGAGCCGAAGGAATCGGCTGTGGGTCCGCTCCAGCTCGAAATTCTCGATCAGGTCTGTGAGCACAAGGGTACGCGAAGGGTGGTGGAAAAAAGCTACCTCGGTAAGCATGTCGCCTCGCACCACTGCTTGGTCGATGATGCCCGCCCAAGCCGGCGGCGGCGCATTGCCCAGCACCTGATCTATCGGAAGCGGGCGTTTGGCCGATTTCTCTAGTCCTGGCGCCGCATAGACCACGGCATCCGGAAAGCGCGTCTTCCAGTCAGGAACCCACCAATAATGAAGTGTGTTTGGGGCGATCAAACTCGGCACCGGACCAAGCTCGAGGACGCCTTTGGCCAGGGCGGCCGTCAGTGACGTCGGCGAATGCACCCAAAGACCGCCGTCCGGTAGCTGAACCAGGGTCATGCGGGTTGGAAAGGGAAACTTGAGGCCCAAATAGTTGAATTGGATTTCGGGGCCATCCACGATCCACACGCCCGGGGTAATTGGTTTGAGGACGTTCAGAGGGACGTAGGGGTCAAACGCCTCGCTCCCGCTCATGCCCAAGGTCCTCGTCTCGAGGAGGCACACCACATGCTTTTTGCGATTTGGCAAGAGCGGCGCAACGAGAATCAAGGCCCCTTTTTGAATGGCGCGAGTTCGCCATATTCGCGTAGCGCCTCGTCAATATGAAGGCGCTCGATTTGGAGATATTCGTCGATCGCCCTTGCAAATCGCTTGTCGCCTATGTCGTGCGCCGAAAAGGTCGCGACCGCGCGATAGCCTCTGGAAAGCTTATGTTCGCCTTGCGCACCCGCCTCGATGCGGGCGAGCCTGCGCGAAATCGCGAATTCGATCGCCTGATAGTAGCAGATCTCGAAATGCAGGAAGGGGTGCTCCTCGATCGCCCCCCAAATGCGCCCGTAGAGCGCGTCCTGTCCGACAAAATTAACGGCGCCCGCGATGTAGCGGCCATTGCGCTTGGCTAGGACGAGGAAAATATGATCGCGCATCGAAGCGCCCACATGCGAAAAAAATGCGCGGTTGAGATAGGGCGTCCCCCATTTGCGCGCGCCGGTATCCATGTAGAAAAGAAAAAACGCGTCCCAATGACTTTCGGTGATGCCGGCGCCGGTCAAAAGCTCGATCTCGATGCCACCGGCGAGCGCGTTCTTCCGTTCGTGGCGGATCATCTTTCGCTTGCGCGACGCGAGATTGGCCAAAAAGGCGTCGAAATCCGCGTAACCCTCGTTGATGAAATGAAATTGCTGTCCGGTGCGCTGCAGGAACCCGCAAGCGCCGAGCGTCTCCCATTCTGTGCGGGTGGGAAACGTGACGTGGAGCGACGAGGCTCCGGCTTTTTTGCGAAGCGCGCGAAGCCCGGCAACGAGTGTTTGCTGCGCTGCTTCGCCGTGCCCCGGCGCAACGAGCAGCCTTCGGCCGGTGACTGGCGTGAAAGGCACGGCGACTTGCAGCTTTGGATAATAGGGCAGGCCGGCGCGGTGATAGGCATCGGCCCAGCCATGATCGAATACGTACTCGCCCATCGAATGGGTCTTCAAATAGGCCGGCGCGGCGGCAGCGAGGCGGCCGCCGGTGTCCTTGACAAGAATATGCGCGCTGGTCCAGCCGGCTCTCGCACCAACCGACTTCGACGTCTCAAGCGCGTTCAAGAAGGCGTGGGTTATAAAAGGGTTAAACCGCTCCAATTCATTTGCGGGCTGGCCTTCGCCAGGCGTAGACTCTCGTCCCGGCGCGGGCATGCCAAGTCCGTTCGTCGCCGCCTCCGGATTGGCGCAGGCGTCCCACTGCGCGGCATCGATCTCGCGCATCGATTGCGCGACATGGACCGTGTAGGGCGAAGACATCGCGGGACCCCGGGGCGGAACCGGCTTCTACCCTACCCGAACCGTTGGGAGCAATAATGACAGCGCGATCCTGGCCGGGTGAAGAACCGCGACCATTCCGGCGCGCCGCGCGATCGAAATCCTTATGCCGCCATCGCCGGCTTGCGGCGGAAAACCCGCTGCCAGAATGTGCGTGGGACCTCCGTGGCCTGCTTGTTCCGCTCGTCGGTCAGAAGCTTTACGGTGCCGCTCTGATCTTCGAGCAATTTTAGGAGCCGGACGCGCTCTTCTTGCCAGTTCTCGGTGAGCCGGTGGCGGTCTTCACGAATCTGCGCGCGGTCGGATTCGAGGTCGGCGATGCGGCGGTCTTTTTCCGCGATCAGATTCTTTAATCCGGCGAGCTGGATCTCGAATTTCGCCGAATAGGGCATGGTTGCCGCGCCGGCCTGACCCGATTGCCAATCGTTCGACGAGAGTTCGTCCGCATCGGTTTTCGTGGTTTTCGGATAGACGCGAAAAAGCTCGGCCGGATCGATCTTGTAACCGTCCGAATTTTTCTCCCGGTAAGACAACTTGCCGGAAGATAAGGCCTTCGAGATGGTGGATTTGGCGACGCCCGCTTCCTTGGCGGCTTGTCCGAGAGAGAGATACATGTGGTTTCCAATCGTTCGGGTGAGAGTCTGGCAACTCTTTCGCGAAACATTTAAGAAAACTTTAAGCGCGAATCGAAAAATGCGCCGGCCGCGATAAGCTTTCGCGGCGCTCGCGGCAGGGCGGAGGGGAATGGATCTACTATGGAGGACATTTCGAAGGAGCCGGTAGGCTGTCCGCCGGAGAGATCGAGAACATGAATCCCGATCACTAACTCGGGCGGCACGACGTTGCGGTGAGGGTCACGGTGATCGAGACCGGCGCCCCCGTCGTGTAGGGAAGACTAGCCGAAACCTGAGTTCCAGTTCCACAGCTTGGCGGCGAGGGGACCGAGAATATGCTGGGGCTGAGGTTTAGGCTATAGGCCTGGCTAGCGGCATAGCTCTGAATTTGGGACGTCGTGCAGCAAGCGCCGCCGCAAGGCGTCGTCGCCTGGCTGAGGACCGCGCAACGCGCGGCCAGCTCGACGGCGTATTGGAGGGAGTTCTGCGTCCATAACATTCGGCCGCACTGAATGGTCCCGAATAGCAGAAGGATCAGGGGCGGGCCGATCAATGCAAATTCGACCGCGGCTACGCCACGGTTGCCCAGCCGGAACCCGGCTCGTTTTTTCAATAGGAAAAACCGCTTCATATCGGGCTCAATTCGTCCTTGTGACTACGGTGGCACTCATGTTGACGGGATTTGGGTTCCAATGGGTTGGAAAGAGCGGGCTGTAGGTTGCCTGGGCCGTCACGCTGACGTAGGTGCCGGTCTTGCCTCCCGCCGCGCACGCCGTTCCGCACGTCTGCTGCGCGATACCGCTCGCGGTGGCGCAACCGCAAAAGGTAGACGGCGTCGGCGTGGCGGTAACGCCGGAGAGCGATGTGGCGCTGGTGACCGCGTTCGTTATTGACGAACTGTTAAAGCTATGGGTTTCCGCGTATTCGGCGCCCGCTCGCGCCGCATTGCCGACTTCTGCCCGCGCGTGGATGGCCATCGATAGGTCGGTTGCCGCCATGAGCAAAAGCACAAGCGCTGGCCCGATCAAGGCAAATTCGACGGCGATAGATCCGCGCTTGTTTTGCCACATGGCGCCGGTCGAAATATCCCGGTTTGGATTTCGCGACAACGATCTCATTCGGCGGGGACCCCTTGGGTGCCGGACTGCTGAGGCTGAAGCCCGGGGACGTTCAACGTCCCGCAATTCACGCCAAAGCTCGACCCACCAGAGAAGGAGACGGTGAGGGCGATCAGTTGCAGGCATTTGCTAGCGGTCGAGCTGCCCCCGCTGTATGACACCGGCTGGCTCGGCAAATAGAGCGAGCCGGTGATCGCCATGGACGTTCCGCCGGTAAAGCTGTCTGAGATGCTGGCCGGCGCGTTCCGATCCATGTAAACCGCTACTCCCTGCATGGGTCCGGAACTTGGCGCGGTGAGGGTGAGGTTTGCGCCGCCGCTTAGATTGACGTTTCCCCAATTAGGCGTAGTCGACGCACTCGGGGTGTTTGTTAGAATGATGCTTACCCCCCCCGATGCGTCGATCGTGTTGCCGCCGGATGGGCTGAAACTGCCGCCATTGAAGGTGTAAATGCCGGCGCCCATAGTCACTTTGCTCCCGCCGCTCAAGTTCATTCCGCCGCCGCCATTGATGACGTAATTGCCGGGGCGCATCGTCAACGTGGCCCCGCCGCTCACGCTGATTCCGTCGTAGCAGCCTGGAGTTATCGTCCCGGTTGCGCCACCACTCAGACTTGGGTCTGGCAAGCAGCCGGAAGTGGAAAAGGAGGGCACCGCGAGACATTTTCCACCGCTGCAGCCGTAGGGATCGCGGGTCACCGGGGCGTTCGTCTTGATTGTTGCGGTCACCGTGGCGCCGCCCGTGACGGAGTAATTGCCCACGACATTCAAGTTGGCGGCTTTCAGGGTGGAGCCGCCCGAGAGGCTCACGGCGGACGAGTCGGAGCTATTGGCGGCGACGGCGCAATTTGGGGCGCCAATATCAGCCCCGCCGCTGAGGCCGACATCGGCGGCCTTGGTGGCTGATCGGTCGAGGGCCAAAATACAAGCGGGCGTGCCTGCGACGATGGCCACCGCGCGGCCGCTGATCGTCGGAGCGGCACCGAGCACGCCGGCGAAGTGGCGTGTTTGCGGCTGCGCGATAATGACTTCATAGGCCCCGGTGTTCGACGTGTTTGGGCCGGATTTCGGCGGGTTGTTGATGGTCAACGTCACGCCGTTTTGGCCATTGGTGAAGCCGCTCAACGCCGCACTGGCGTACGCCTCGTTTTGGATTTGAGTCGCGTTGCTGCCGGCTGTCGCCGCCGCCACCACGGACAGCACGGCGGCGTCGGCCGCGCCCTGCGCTGAATTTTTCGCGCTCGACCACATCGAGGTATCGACGGCCAGCGCGGCGAACCCGAGCAACACTGGAACTGCCAGGCCGACCACGATGGCCACCACACCCCTGTCGTCGGACCGCAGCCGGCGGAGCGGGGCCGCCAAGCGGATAATGAACCAGTTGATTGAACGCATGACGTTACAATGACCTCACGACAATGATTTCACGGGCGGCAATTGCTCATCCTGCCAGGACGGCCTGCCAGGGCTTTGAGCGTTAGCATGAACCTGACCGCGGCCTCGCCGGCTCGGGCGCAAACTTCGCACGGGCTGCTTCACCGCGACGGTGCAGTCATTCGGAACCCTATTGCGAAAATATTCTGAAAGGCTTGCCAACAATGTGAGAACTTTATCAACTGCGCGATGCGCGGCCCGAGCGGTAAACCGGTGGTAAACTCGGAAGACAACTTCAGCGCACGTAAACACCTCGCGGGTGATGCTGGTCCCCGCGCGAGCGCTTGCATCCTCGGCCACATGCGGCCATGTTAGCCGCCATGGCAATTGCCTTGGATCATGCACGCGACCCGGTTCGGCTTGGCGGCAACAGCCTGGCCCGACTTAACGAGCGCTCGCGCGAAATATTCCGGCTGATCGTCGATTCCTACCTTGCCCATGGCGATGCGGTTGGATCGCGCCACGTCGCGCGGCTTTTGCCGGTGCCGCTGTCGCCGGCCTCGGTCCGCAATGTGATGCAGGATCTCGAAGAGATCGGGTTGATCTATTCGCCACACACCAGCGCGGGTCGGCTCCCTACCGAGCTGGGCTTACGCTTTTTCGTCGATGCGCTGCTCGAATTGGGCGACGTTAGCCAGGAGGAACGCGAGCGGATCGAGGCGCAGGTTAAAGCGGCCTCGCAGGAGCAGACCCTCGAAGGGCTGCTTGGCGACGCGATGATGATATTGTCGGGATTGACCGGGAGCGCCGGGGTCGTCGTCACCAGCAAGGAAAACGCGCGGCTCAAACATGTCGAGTTCGTCAGGATCGAGCCGGCGCGCGCCCTCGCCGTGCTGGTCGCCGAGGACGGTTCGGTCGAAAACCGAATCCTGCAAATACCGGCCGGGCTGCCGCCATCCGCCTTGTGCGAGGCCGGCAATTATCTCAATGCGCGGATTCGGGGCCGCACCTTGCAGGAGGTCAAGACCGAGATCGAGGCCTCGCGCAAGCTCGCCGAGGCGGAACTCGGCGAATTGACGGCGCGGCTTGTCGATGCCGGGCTGGCGAGCTGGGCCGGGCCTGCCGCGCATGGCCCGCAGCTGATCGTGAGAGGGCAGGCCAATCTGCTCCAGGACCTCACCGCGATCGAGGATCTCGAGCGGATCCGCTTGCTGTTCGCCGATCTCGAAACAAAGAAGGACGTGATCGATCTTTTGAGCCGGGCCGAGGGCGGCGACGGCGTCCGCATCTTCATCG
>JBOHJQ010000103.1:0-10273 GCA_050728655.1 Methylocella sp. | reverse complement strand
CTCCAATGCCATGCGTGCCTATGCGTGGTCATCGGATATCGGGGGTAGCGAAAAGCGCCGGTTTATTTTCCTGTTGCGTATGGGGCCGATCAAATCGGCACAGGACGCCGTGAAAGCGGCGATCGTGGCGGAGCATCGATCGCACGAACCTATTTGAGCGAACATGCGGAGGGCGAATGCGGGGGTATTTTGACATCGGGGCGATGCAAAAAATCATGCTTGATCGGTGTTTAAAGCGATGCAATTCTCATGATCAGTTGTGAATGCTCTCGGCTCCTGACAGCTCCGAAGCTTCCGCGCCGGAAGCGCCTGCCGATTCCCCGGTCGGGCGCTTTCTTTTTGCCCAGCGGTTCTACGTTAGGGTTAAAAACGCTATTGAACGGCTGAACAAGTTTTAATCCGGCCCTATACTCATATGGGTCATGCACCGGTTGCGGCATTGTACAAATACTTAACCTCACAGTTACATCTTTAACAATTTTCGCAAACATAAAATTTTATCCATGCCAGCCAAGTGGGATAGCCGGGTGGTTTATACGATAAGGAGGGAAAAATCATGAAAAATCGTTTCGAGCTATCGCCTGAATTCACGATCAAGCGCGAACGGATCGCACGGAATAACGGGACTTTAACCGCCCAGGTCTATAACCTAAGCCCTGAGAGAACTGCATTCATCTCGGCTATTCTGGCGGGCGCTCGACCGCAGTTTTCCCGACCGCCCCGTAAAACTCCTTGCCAAAAGGGGAGATGATGATTCATAGTTCTTAATAATGTTCATGACAATAAAGTTCTATCCATGCACACCCTTGCATTTGTTTCGCAAAAAGGCGGTTGCGGCAAAAGCACGCTAGCCGCTTGTCTCGCGGTGGCGGCGAAGGAGGCAGGAGAACTTGTTTTTGTTCTCGATATGGACCCAAAGAAATCCGTCGCCCGATGGGGATCCAAGCGAAACGATCCCGTCCTGCCGGTCGCGGTGGTTTCGGCGGCGCGGCTTGCGGCGGCGTTAGCCTATCTTGCAAAGGGCAATATCAGCCTTGTCATTGTCGATACCCCGTTCTTGGAATCGCCAAGATCGCTTGCCGCGATAAACGCCGCCGATCTTTCGATCGTTCCGGCGAGGCCGGCCACGCCCGACATTTGGGCGGCCGAGGTGACCAGCCGCAAACTGAAACTCATAAGGAAGGAGTTTGTTTTTCTGCTCAATCAATGTCCGCCCGCCCTCCAGGGCTCGCACGTGCAACAAGACATCGCCGCGCTTGAAGCCGTGGGCGGCCTTTTGCGTCCTTGCATCCGCGCGCGCGCCGATTTTGTCGAAGCCGCGCGCACCGGCAAGGGTGTGACCGAGGTCGATCCAAACGGCGCGGCGGCGGGGGAAATGCGCGAGCTTTGGCTTGACCTCAAGCGCCGACTCCGGCTCCTTCAAACTCGTGGATGAGCGGAGCCCTTCGCCCGCCGATCATGGTGCTAATGACTCGCCACGCGCGATTGCCAGATTCCGTATCCGAAGCCCGCTCGCCGGAGCGTCGAGTTCCCGCTTCCCTGGTCCATTTCCGCACTTTCTGATCGTTTCATCGGCCTCCGGGCCATTCCGTGATCAATCCATCGCGGGATCGACCGAAACGCGATTGCGGCCGTCCTGTTTCGACCGGTAGAGCGCTTTGTCGGCGCGGCGCAAGAGCGCGGCGGAAGAGTCCCCGGCGCGTTCGGCAAGCCCGGCCGAAACCGTCACCGTAATCGGATGGCCGCCTGCCGCCACGGTAAAGGCTTCGCTCGCAATCGCGGCGCGGATTCTTTCCGCGATCTCAAGCCCCCCGCGAAGACTAGTGCCGGGCATGACAACGACGAATTCGTCGCCGCCAAGCCGGCACAGGAGATCGGTTTCGCGGATGATCTCTTTCGCGCGAGCGGCGAAGCCTTTCAGAACGCGATCTCCGGCATCGTGGCCATGCCGGTCGTTGATCGCTTTAAAGCCGTCGAGATCGAGAATCATCGCGCTGAGCGGGCCTCCGCACGGGGATTCGAGAAGCGCGCCGAGATGGGCTTCGAAGCTACGGCGATTTTTCAACCCCGTCAAAGGATCGGCCGCCGCCATTTCGAGCGTGGCGTCGACATTGTCGCGCAGACAGTCGGCATATCGCTTCCGCCGGATTTGCGTGCGCACCCGAGCGGCAAGTTCGTTGCGATCGACCGGGCGCAGGACATAGTCGTTCACGCCTAGATCGAGGCAGCGCAGGATCTGCTTGCGATCCTCGGGGTTGGCGATCGCCAGCACCGGGATTTGGCGAGTGCCCTCCTGGGATCTGAGCCGCGTGCAAAACCGCAGCCCGTCGTAGTCCGCGAGATCGAGACTGACGATGAAGAGATCGTAATGGCCGGCGGCACTCGCGTCGAGCGCTTGCCGCGATCCCGTTCGATTTCGATATAATGGTGTCTCCGCAAGGCGTTCTCGATGAGCGCCGCCGACGAAGGAGAATCCTCGACGAGCATGATGCGCCCGCCAGTGCCGTTGTCCGCCGTCGCGCTGGTGAACGGATCGCCAATCCCGAGCTTTGACGACCGGACGGCGCGGCTCCGCAATTCATCGAGAATGAGCCGCAGCCTTGCGAGCGAATGGACCCGCGCAAATAGCGCTATCTCATCGATTGGCTTGGTAAGGAAATCGTCGGCGCCGGCTTCGAGCCCGCGCCTCCGGTCGGAGGGTTGATCGAGCGCCGTCACCAGCACGACGGGAATATGCGCCGTTGCGTTGTCCCCTTTTAGACGGCGACAGACTTCCAATCCGTCCATGCCCGGCATCATCACATCGAGAAGAACAATGTCGCAATCGCCGCTGGCGCAGATTTGCAAGGCATCGGCGCCGTTCGTCGCGGTCAAAACCTCGAAATATTCGGCGCTTAGCCGCGCTTCGAGCAGCCTGAGGTTGGGCGCTAGATCGTCGACAACCAGGACCCGGGCGGTCATGCTATGGGCGTTCCTGACCTGTCACATTGGCGTTCCCGGCAAATCATTCTCGCGACTATTGCTCGTGGAGATAAGTTCGCACGGTTTCGAGGAATTTTACGATGGAGATCGGTTTCGACAGATAGGCCTCGCAGCCGCCTTGCCTGATTTTTTCCTCGTCGCCCTTCATGGCGAAGGCGGTAATGGCGATCACCGGAATATGGCGCAGATCTTCGGCTTCCTTGATTGATTGCGTGACCTGAAGTCCGGAGACCTCGGGCAGTTGAATGTCCATCAAAATGAGATCGGGTTTGTGCAGACGCGCGAGTTCCAAAGCTTCGACGCCGCTGCGGGTCTGCACGGTCTTATAGCCATGCGCCTCCAGAAGATCGCTGAACAACTTCATGTTCAACTCATTGTCTTCCACGATTAGAATGCGTTTTTGCATCGGAAATACCGGGCTTGGGGCGGCGGGCGATCCCCGCCTGGGAAAGTTCAGCCGCACTCGTCAGTAACGGATAGAGATTGACGAAAGGGAAATCGTTAAAATGGAAAACTTCGATTTTAGGCCCTCGCCGGCTAAACCGCCACAACTCACCAAGGCTGCCGCCGAATCGATAGCGATCGAGGTTTTAAACTACCTGGCCGGAGATCCGGCGAGGCTCGATCGTTTCCTGGCTCTGTCTGGCCTTGGGCCGAATAATTTGCGGGCGACGGCCGGAGAGCCCGAATTTTTGGTCGCGATCCTCGATCATCTCGCCGCCGACGAGTCGCTGCTCCTCGCCTTCGCGGCCAAGACCGGGTACGCCCCGACAACGATCGCCAAGGCGCGGGACAAATTGTCGCCCCCGGCCGAGATGCCGTAAGGCGGCAGGCTGAAAACGTCATGAGTTGGAGGCTTGCAAGTTCCCTCCCCGCCCGTGCTAAGACGCACAACCCTTAAACCGGAGCTTTGCATGGTCTGGCCTCCGCTACATCGCCCAAAACAGAAATCGGCGCCGGAGCAGGACGCCCCCCCCGCCTTGGAAAAGCTCAATCTTGCGCAGCGTTTGCGGCGCAACCGCAAGGCCGACTGGACGCGCAGGCTCGTCCGCGAAAACACGCTCTCCACGGACGACCTCATCTGGCCGGTTTTTCTTTGCGAAGGGGACGCGCGCGAACCCGTTGCCTCCATGCCCGGCGTCGAGCGGCTTTCCGTAGACCAGGCCGTGCGTGCTGCCGCCAGCGCCGCAGAGCTTGGCATTCCGGCGCTCGCGCTATTTCCCTTTACCGAGCCTGGCCTGCGCAATGAAGAAGCGAGCGAGGCGGTCAACCCCGAAAACCTCGTTTGCCGCGCTTGCCGCGCGATCAAACGCGAGGTGCCAAATCTCGGCCTTATCACCGATGTCGCGCTCGATCCTTACACCAGCCATGGCCATGACGGGATTTTGCAGGGCGAGCGGATTTTAAACGACGCGACGGTTTTCGTTCTCGTCGAGCAGGCGTTGAATCAGGCGCGCGCGGGCGCTGATGTCATCGCGCCGTCCGACATGATGGACGGGCGCGTCGGCGCGATCCGCGCCGGGCTCGACGCGGAGAATTTCGAGGAGGTGCAGATTTTATCCTACGCCGCCAAATATGCCTCGGCGTTTTATGGGCCGTTTCGCGACGCCGTCGGCACCAATGCGACGCTGATCGGCGACAAGCGCACCTATCAGATGGACCCGGCCAATTCCAACGAAGCCCTGCGCGAGGTCGCGCAAGACATCGAAGAAGGCGCCGACATCGTGATGGTGAAACCGGGCCTGCCCTATCTCGATATTCTGTTCCGGGTGAAGGAGCGTTTCGGCATGCCCACCTTCGCCTATCAGGTGTCTGGTGAATATGCGATGATCATGGCGGCCGCTAATAACGGCTGGATCGACGGCGACAGAGCCATGCTGGAAAGCCTGATAAGTCTCAAACGCGCGGGCGCCGACGCGATCCTCACCTATTTCGCAGCCCGCGCGGCGAAAAAGCTGAAGGAGATCGCGTGAGGGAAAGGAAGCCCGGCAAAATCGGGGATCATTTCGCATCAAAATTATGTGCCCGCGATTCCACGGATTTTCACTTAACATTTGCTAATGTATTTATCACAACAAATATATAATTGATGCAGAGCAGGGCTGGGTGACATGCCAATTTTGTCGATGACGCGATTGCGGCTGAAGTCGATCAAGCTTTTTCTGCGGTTCAACCGGGCGAGCGAAACCGCGGTCACTCAATTGCGCACGGCGCCGGTTTTTTGCGTGGCAAACTTTTGGCCGAGTTGAATTTGGCCATGTGGACGGCCTCGTTATGGCGTTCTGAAGAGGACCTGCGCGCATTTTATCTGAGTGGTGCCCACAGAATGCTCATGCCCAAAATGAACGATTTTGCGTGCGAGGCAATAACCGGACACATAAATTATGCGTCTTCCGAACTCCCATCATGGCAATTTATTTGCGAAGAATTGTGCAAGGTGGGACGATACAATGATACGCTCAGCGAGCCGAGTGACAATCATCGTAATCGGAATGTTGCGCCCCCAAAGTTCACCTTGCTGACCCGCCCATTGAGTCGAAAAAATTAGGATCGCGGCTGATTTGCCTTTTTGCCGATCATGTTTGATCCAATGAATAATTTTTGCGATCGCCAATTGCGGCGCGAAACCAATGATGTTTTAGTGAGGTCCGCGTTAATTCCGCGCATTGCAGAGGCGCGGCTCTGACATAGGGTCCTACACCCGGCCGCGATCGTGGTTTCGGCTGCGGCTTGATACGCTCTACGCTACGTTTTGTCGGATCCAGCGCGCAAATTTTTCTTCGTTCATCGTCCGATCGGCAACGGCGCGCATGACCGCAACGCAAGCGCCGTCGTCTGTCATTAAGTCGCGTCGGTTTAGACTGAGATAAGGTTTCGGAACCGCTCTCAAGAGATTTGTCAGAACCTAAGCCCTCACCCTGAGAAAGCCCGAAGGGCTATCTCGTCCTTCGATAAACTCAGGACAAGAGGGCGAGGGCGCCTTGCATCCTTCGTCGGGGTTGGCGATTTCAAATATCACCCGCATACCATGACCGCTGCCGCGGCCGGTTTTGCTGTAGCTTTAGGACACCACCTCGAAGCGCTGGGAACGAGCCCGGCTTGTGGGTTTGCGCGGACATTTCCCTAGCCACACATCGCTTAGATGTTTAGTCCCACATTGTGGCGCGCGGGTTCGATAGTGCACGCGCTTGGCTTGCGCCTGATGCCGCCGCCGCCAGATTGAATGAAGGCGCGCGCATGCTGACCGGCGCATGCGGCTTGAGCGAATGACGCTTCCAACCCATGCCGGAAATTCAAACGGAGACACGAGCGCAAAACGCCGCAGGCGCGGCCTCTCAAAGCAAGCGCAATTGCTCGCCCAAGCGCGCCGGGGACCGGAATAAATCGCAACGCAACGGCATGCGGCTTCGTCCAAGCCCAAGCCGTGCCACCGCCGCCTCGAACCTGCGCCCGATCATCGAGGCATAAGGGCCAGACCCGGTCATCCGCGCGCCAAACCTTGAATCATAAAGCTTTCCCGTTCGTGCCGAACGCATCAAAGATAAAACATGCTTGAGCTTGTCCGGATAATGCGCGTGCAGCCATTCGGCAAAGAGGTCGCGGACTTCAAGCGGCAGCCGCAACAGGACATAACCGGCATCGCGTGCGCCCATCGCTTGCGCGCGGGCGAGGATCGCCTCGATCTCGGCATCGTTGATCGCCGGGATAATCGGCGCGACCAGCACCGCGGTTGGAATATTTGCCGCCGCCAGCCGCCGGATCGTATCGAGCCGCCGCTCCGGGCCGCTTGCGCGGGGTTCCATTTTGCGGGCAAGGGCGGGGTTGAGCGTCGTCACCGACAAAGCCACTTCCACAAGGCCTTTTTTTGCCATCGGCGCGAGGAGATCAAGATCGCGCAAGACTAGCGCCGATTTGGTGACGATCGCTACCGGATGATTGGTCCGCGCCAGAACTTCGAGCACATTGCGCATCACAAGCTCGTTGCGCTCGATCGGCTGATAGGGGTCGGTGTTGGTTCCGATCGCGATGGTTTTGGCGGCATAGCCCGGTGCCGCCAATTCCCGCTCAAGCAGGCTTGCCGCATTGGTCTTGGCAAACAGCCTTGTCTCGAAATCGAGACCAGGCGACAGGCCGAGAAAGGCGTGGGTTGGCCGCGCGAAACAATAGACGCAGCCGTGCTCGCAGCCGCGATAGGGATTGATCGACCGGTCGAAGGAAAGATCGGGCGACTCATTGCGGGTGATGATCGTTTTGGCGGACACCCGCGTCACTTGCGTCCGCACTGGCGGCAAATCCTCGGGCAGATCCCAACCGTCGTCTTCGGCACAGCGGTTCTCCTTTTCGAAGCGCCCGCTCGCGTTCGACAAGGCGCCGCGGCCCCGCCGGGGAGGCGCGGCGCCGTCCGCGGTTGGCGCGCGGGCCATAGCCGGCGCGGCAGGAGAGGCGCATGCAACACCCCCCGCGACGCGCACGGGCGGCCGCCCGTGCGCTCCTGCCTGAGGTTCGGCGAGCCCCGCCGTCGCGATGCGGTCTTGCCGCGCGGTGGTGCTCATTGCCGCCGTTTCCGGCGTTATTGGCATGGCCTCATTTTCGCCATTGTCATGTTTTTGCAGCGTTTCCGGCATGTTTTCGCAGCCTGATCGCCGCATCAGCGTCGTCCTTCAAACTTGCATGGACACGGAATGTTCCGAGTTCAAAAGTGAACATATATGGAACAAGCGGCCTGAAGTCAAATGTTCTTGTGGATAAGTGTGGATAAGTCTTGCCAAAACTGGCGATCTGGAACCGCGGCGCTGGTTCGTTTCCGGAAATGGAACAATATTGTTTTGCGCCGAAAGGCTTGTTGCGAGCAACGCGTCAACCTCTCGATTTCGCCATCGTTGCGGGCAACAATTGCCATGGTCAAGTTGCTAAGTCAGCGGCCGAGCGAACAACGTAGCGCTTGAGGTGAGCAAGCGCATCCGGCACCGCGGCTTCGACGGGCTGCGGACTTTTTTTCAACTTGCCCATCCAGGCGCGCCTTGTTCATGGCCTTCGATCGCGAGGAGCCGGGATTTCGTCAAGACGCCGCCGTTGGCCGAGAAACCGCCGATTTTGGCGCCAGCCGCGACGACCCGATGACACGGCACGATGATCGCAAACGGGTTTCGGGCGAGCGCCTGCCCCACCGCGCGAGCCGAGCCCGCGGCGCCGGCCGTTGCCGCGAGAGCCCCGTACGTCATCGTCGCGCCGAGCGGAATGCCCCGCGCGGCGGCGTAGACGCGGCGGTGGAACGGCGGCACGAGGTCCATGTCGAGCCGAACGGATGAAAGATCACTCGGCTCGCCGCGCAAATGCGCGGCGAGAGCGTCTTGTGCACGGAATGCCTCGGATGGCGGGGTCACCTCTCTCGCGCGCGGAAATCTCTGGAGCACGCGGTTGCGGGTCGTTAGTTCGTTGGCCTCTGGAAGTTGCACGCAAGCGATCCCCCGCGCGCCCCAGGCGATCGCGCATCGGCCAATCGCCGTATCGAAGAGGGCAAAATAAACCGGCATGGTGCACGATCCTAACATCCGCCGCGAAAGTCACACGCGAAAAATCGTGCAAAAACCGGGCAGCGGGGCGGAACGGCCAGCTTGCCCGTGCAATCATGCCAAAATGTTTCGAGACCTCGGCGCAAGTGTTTCGCGGTTCTTGCGGTCGCCAATCGGGGACGTGGTGAACTTCTGTTGATGCACCATAGCTCCGACACGGCGTTCTCACTGCAATCGCCAGCAATGCGCCATCGGCGCCCCCAATCTACCTCTTTGCGGGAATCCGTCATGGCAATAAGGGGAGACGGGAGTCGAGCCCAACTGAATTTGAGGTCACGGAGCGGCGGATGCGCGGACGATCGGAAAGTTGATCTTCGCCTCAGCGACGGCCTGCCAGGGGTCCTTCTTTTCAAAATATTGTATAAAATCCTATCTGCCCGAGCGGCATCGCACCAAGCCTTGTCTTTCGCACCATGACCGAAGTTTGGTTCTATCATCTGCAGCGTCAGCCGCTCGATAGGGTTTTGCCAAATCTCATCGAGAAGTCGCTTGAAAGAGGCTGGCGCGTCGTCGTCCAAGCAAGCAGCGAAGAGCGGCTCGACTCGCTCGATTCCTGGCTCTGGAGCTATTCGGACGAGAGTTTTCTCGCGCATGGCCGCGCGCGCGATGGCGACCCCGGCCTCCAGCCGGTTTATCTCACCGACGGCCCCGAAAATCCCAATGGCGCGGCGCTTCGACTCTTTGTCGAGGGGGCGGAAATGGCGCCAGCCCTCAGCGGCGCTGGCGCGGCCTATGCCCGCGCGGTTGCCCTCTTCGACGGCAATAACGGCGACGAACTCGCCGCTGCGCGGGCCCAGTGGAAAGAGCTGAAGGAGTTAGGCTTCGCGCTGACCTATTGGCAGCAGGGCGCGAACGGGCGCTGGGAGAAGAAGGGATGAATCAGGGCGAGAAAATTATGCCGTCGCGCTTTGCCCCGCGCGGGTCGGGCAAGGTAACGAAACAATCCCTGAAAATGCCCATCGAATCCTCCAAAGCGAAAGAATCGACAAATGAATCCAATCCCGCCCACCGCGCAAGAACTCAAGATTCCAAATGCGATAGCCCCGCCGCGCCCAGACAGCCCCTTGCCGCCTAGCCTCCCTGTTGCTACATAGCAGCCCTAAACCCTGCTTCTCGCCGCCCTCCCCGCGCCGGCCCGCTTTCGCGGGGTTCGTCGCAATCCCGATGAACGCGGGCGGAACGGAGCGCAACCAACCGAAAACCCCGGCGCCGCCCGCATTCGGGCACTTTCGGGCACTCAGGAGAACGAATGGTATCCACCGACACCTACGCGCCGTCGCGCGAGGATTTCGCGGCGCTGCTCGATGAGAGCTATGGCCAGAACGAGGCCTTCGAGGGCTCCGTCGTCAAGGGGCTTGTCGTCGCAATCGAAAAAGATGTCGCGGTCATCGATCTCGGTCTGAAGACCGAGGGCCGTGTTGCCCTCAAGGAATTTCAAGGGCCAGGACGCGAAGGCAAGCTTGCCATCGGCGACGAGGTCGAGGTTTATCTTGAGCGGATCGAGAACGCGCTCGGCGAGGCGGTCATTTCGCGCGACAAGGCGCGGCGCGAGGAAAGCTGGGCCAAGCTCGAAAAGGCTTTTGAGAAACAGGAAAAGGTCGAAGGCATCATCTTCAACCAGGTCAAGGGCGGCTTCACCGTCGATCTCGACGGCGCCGTGGCGTTCTTGCCGCGCAGCCAAGTCGATATCCGCCCGATCCGCGACGTGACGCCTTTGA
>JBOHJQ010000102.1:0-10336 GCA_050728655.1 Methylocella sp. | reverse complement strand
CGCCAAGACAATGTGCGTTCGCGCACATCGCTACAAAGCTGTTTCGTGTAGACGTATTCACACATTTCAGCACCTAACAATTTTGACTGCCTGCGGGCGCGCCACGATCGCTGGGCGCCCGCAGTGCCAAGTCGCTATCCATGCCGGAGCGGTGACCCGTGGGCAACAGGTAACCATGCCAAAATAGAGACTTGACGCGGTTTTTTGTAACGCGCTCTAGTGGCAAACTGTTCCGATCCAGATGCAAGAACGATTCGAGTATTCAACAATTATTATTGATCTCGAAACAAAGAAATGTTGCAAGCCATTTCCACAAGAATCCGGCGACTTGGTTGACAATCGGCGGCACTGCCGGACGTGCGGTGGTTACAGAGATAGTAACGCCACGCTTCAAGAGGCCGGTGATCCGATCCAAATTAGCCGGATCATCGTCTAGCCGCCCTCTCGCATAGCCTCGGCGAGCCGCTTCTCCAGCGCTAGCGGCTGCAAGAGAATGAGCGCGCCGCGGGTTTTTTCGATCAATCCTTCTTCGACCATGGTCAAAAGTTCGCGCGTCACCTGCTCGCGCCGGCAACCAATCCGCGCGGCCAGAACATGGTGGAAAGGTGGCGGTGTCACCGCACGTTCATTTTGCCTGCCTAGGCGAGGGTGCGCCATGCGCAAGAGTTCCGAATAAAGCCGGTGCTTTAAATCGAAGATCGAATGTTCCGTGAGCCGCGCATTGAGCTCGCGCACACGCCCGGTTAAAAGCCTCAAAATTTTCTCGCATGTTGTTGGAGATGCGAAAATAACCTCCCGGAACGCACTCGTCGGCATGATACAGACTTCGGAGTTTGTCAGGGCAGTCAAATTGGCCGAGCGTTTTGCGCCATCGATAGCTGCCATTTCGCCGAAAAATTGGCCAGCCTTGGTTTCGCCTAAAATGATCTCCTTGCCCGAGAGGGTGCGGATCAAAATCCTGACTTCGCCTGAAATGATAAAATAGACATCCGAGGATTCGTCTTCATAATCGACGAGAATTTCCCCTTCATTGTAGCGGCGCCAATTGCACCGCCGGTCGAACCGCCCGAAATCCAGATCGGCGACGTCCTTGAAGAATGGAACACGCGCAAGGGTCTGCATGGCCGCCAGCTCCATCAAAAAGTGGCAAAGAATGTTCGCAAGGGATTGATTAAGCCTAACTCGGAATAACACAAGCCGCGGCTTGTGCGAGACCGGGCAAAATAGAGCACATAACGAATCTCCTAGCATGTCAGGCTCACGTCACGGCGACGGCTTCGCGCCACGTTTGCAGGTTGTGACGTTGCCCCTGACTTTCATCCAGTGGCGACCAGAGTCTGGCGGTTCAAGTCATTCCCATTCGTAGCAACCGGCCAAGGCGCGGCGCCATCACCGAGCGCAGCGCCTTGGTCCCGTTGCGGTGAGAATTGGGCGGCATACATGGAGGCGTGTTGGTTCTCTCGACCCTGTTCGGCATGTATCCGTTTTTGCAAAAGCTGTTCGCCGACGGCGGCTATCAAGGGCCGGTCTTTCAAAAGGCTCTGGCCAAAGCGCTTCCGCATCCCAAGATCGAAATCGTCAAACGCTCGGATCAGGCAAATGGGTTCGAGGTCTTGCCGAAGCGGTGGGTCGTCGAGCGTACATTTGCCTGGCTCAATCGTTGCAGCCGGTTGGCCAAGGATTTTGAAAACCTCACCCGCAATGCCTTGGCCTTCCTGCGTCTCGCCTAAATCCGGCTCATGCTCAGAAAGCTCTGTAATCAATAATCAACTTTCCGGACCGACTCTAAGACTTCCTGAATAAAGCCCGGCCCTTTGGCAAGCCGGCGGCCAAGCGCTTGAAAGAAGCTCTCATATCGCTCCCTGCCCTTCGCACGGGCTGCCGCTTGCGTTTGCTCCGGCAGGGAAGGGGTTGCCATCAGCCAGAATCGACTGAATAACTACCGGCTGGCGCCGGTGAGTTCGTGCTCCTGAAGATACTGAAGTATGACATCGTCCGTGATGTTGCCGCTTGTGGTGGAGAACTAGCCCCGAGCCCAGAAATGCCGCCCCCAGGTGCGCTTGCGCAAGTCCGGGAACTCCATCTGCGCCCGATGCGATGACCGTCCCTTGACGCGCCGGACGAAGTCGCTTGAGGCAATATGCGGCGGGATTTCCACGCACATATGGACATGTTCCCGCGACAACACGCCGGAGACGATCTTTACGCAAAGTTCCTTGCAGACCTGCCGGATGATTGTTCGGATCCGCTCCCGCAACGCGCCTTCCAGCACCTTGCAGCGATACTTCGTGATCCAGACGATGTGGTACCGATGGTGAAAAACCGTGTGACTCCCGCTTGTGTCGCGCATGGACCGACCCCTTAAAATGGGCGTTTCCCCCACGCGGGACGCCAATTTTAAGGGGTCAGTCTATGAACAAAAAACGGCTAAAGTCTCTTCCCGTCTGAAGACGGGGGTTTAAATCCAAAGAATTGCGCCCGCTCCAACGATCCCTTCGCCAAAATCGGGCGGGTTCAGGTCGCGATCGCCGTGTCGAACGTCATCCGCGCCTCGGGCGATTCCTTCCGCGTCGCTAGGAAAGAACCCCGTTACGAGAATGACGCTCTTGCTGCGACGGAGCGCTGGACCGCCATTCTCACCATCGTCGTTGAGACCCCGCGCGATGCGGAACGCCTGCGCAAGAATCCGCTCGGCGTCTTCATCCATGCCATCAACTGGTCGAAGGAACTCGGCTGATGCATCTCAAAGCTTTATCCGTTGTCCCGCTCGCCACCGGCTCGCTCACGACTTGCGCCAATTTCAATCCGCCGGCAATCGGCTATGATAATGATTTGACGCCCGCCACATTCGCTGGTGATCCCCGCACGCCGGTCAAGGTTGTGGTGCATTCGACGCCCCTGCCCTTGCCCGGTCAGTTGAAACCGCTGCCAGCCGGAAAGCCCGCGCCGGAGCCGAAAGATCCGGCGGTCCGGGTTGCCACGGCCAATGAAGCCGCGCGCCTGCGATTTTGTGGACACCGGATTAATTCTACTGAGTCATGAAATTTGATGGGGTTCGCTGTGCTCGCCGATCTGGTAATTTGGCGATTCGTTGACCGACAAAGGGTTGTTGATTGTCTGCGAAGGGACCAAAAAATGATCAGCTTGCGCCATTAGGCAACTAAGTTGGACCGCTCACGCTTTGGTCCCACAGCTGTCGTTCGGTGCATCTTACCTTCCTGGTCTAGCATCATAGCGATCTCAGCCGCAATCTGGTCCGCGGCCACCACCAACGCGGCGTCGAGATGCACGTAGTCCTGCGTCACCCCGCGCGCCGCATGGCCAAGCAGCCCGGCGATCGTAAGCTCTGAAAACCCGAGATCACCAGCTACGCTGGCAAACGTGTGCCGCAATGTGTGCGGAGTGACTTCAAGAAGATTGGCTCGCGAGCAGACCCGTTGCAATACGCGAACAACCCCAACGAAATGGCCATCCCCCCAATCCGCGGGGAAGACGAATCGTGCGCGCTCGCGCACCGGTTGAGCCCTAATGCAGTCCACGGCTGCCAGCCCGATGGCCCGGAGTTGCTCTCCGCTTTTGGTGTCCGGAAAGTAAACACAATGCTCCTTCGCGTTCAGCCAGCATTGCTCCAAAGCCAGTACCTCCATGCGGCGAAAGCCCGTGAGAAGCATAAGCCGGATGGCTGCCAAGCCTGTGGGATGTTCGCCTTCCTCTGCGCATGCGCGCATGGTCTTACCGAGTCGAGCAAGTTCTTCGGCGTTTAGGCGACGCTTCCGCTTCTGTCCGGCGATCTGGCGAACCCCCTCCGCTGGATTGTTCTCAATAAGCTTCAGGCGAGTGGCATGCCCAAGAAGGCTTCGCAGGGTTCTGACGGTGCGGCTGGCGACGCCCGCTCCCCCTGTCGCCCGGCCCCCTCGCCCTTTTCGTTCGCGAGCCGATTTCCCGGCGACAATGTCAGCCTGCATCCCTTCAATGTCCGCAAGCTCAAGGCCACGCACGGTCCTGGAACCAAGAAGCGGCTTGATATGTGTCTCGATCCGGCTCCGATCCATGTGCAAGGTTGAAGCTTTAATCGGCCTGCGATTGCGCCCCAATATTCTGCCAGCCTCAGCTTGTTCGAGATACCAGTCGCACACTTCGCTAACCGTCATTCCGGCGCGGGCGGCATTGCGGTCGGCTGAAGGATCTTCGCCCCGCGCGACGGCGGCGAGCTTTTGGCGAGCGCTGTCCCGAGCCTGTTCTGGTGTCAGGACACCGCACTGCCCCAGTACGAGACGTCGCGTTCGCCCATCCTGGTTCCGGTACTGGATCAGGAATGTCTTCACCCCGGAAGGCTTTACGCGAACGCCGAACCCTCGCAGCTCGGCATCCCACGCGAAGGCCTCGCGTCCGTCCTGCGATTGAAGCGCATCGACTAGTCTTTTTGTGAGTCTTGGCATGACTTGATCCTACTGTTCTGTTCACTTTCGGTTCCGATTCTGTTTCCCCGGATGAGATGGCGGCGGCCGGGGAAGCATGGGGGAAGCACGCGGAGGCAAATGGCGGGGTAGGTGCAGGATACTCTCGGATGCCTGGAAGCCAAGAAACACTGTTTTAGAAGAGGGACTTAGAGGATTGTGGCGTGCAAAGAGAAGCCATAGCGCAAACGCCGGAAGGACCTTGCCAAGGTTGGGGTCGAGGGTTCGAATCCCTTCGCCCGCTCAATATTTCATCAAAAAATTCAGCGAGTTAAGAATGGTCCTTCGAGGCCGTGTTTGCTTAGAACGCGCGGAGAACGGCTCATTCTGCGCGCATTGTATGCACCGGCAATAAAGTCGGCGGATACACTGTCGCGCGTTTGCCGGGAGCGTGCCGATCCGGCGCGGCTCCGCCGCAAGGATCAGCTGCGCCGTAGGAACGCCGCCGGCGTGATGATTGGGATGTCGCGGAAGGGATCGAGCGCCAGCAGATCGGCGTCGCCGGTGACGATCATGTCGGGCTGGCCGCTGACCGCCAGTTCCAGAAACTTGTCGTCCTTCGGATCGCGGCACGCGGCGATCCGCCCGGCGATCTCCACCAGCTCGGCGGCGGCCATCAGCTCGTGCAGCCAATTGCGAAAGCGCGGCCGGATCAGCGGCGCGAGGCGCGGCCGATCCAAGGCGACGAACAGCTCGCGCTCGGTGATCGCGGATTTGAGAAGGAGGTGGCTTGCGGCCGCGCGATGCACCGCCACCTCGGGCGGCGTTCTTTCCTATTGCGCGGCGCTAATGAGGACATTGGGATCGACAACCACCCTCATCCGAGCAGCGGTTGCGCCTCGGTGCGCGCCTGGTCGATCAGCCGGTCGAGATCATTGTCGGTCAGCCCGGCGGCGATCACCCGCGCGCGGCACGCGCGCCGGCCGGGGATCAGGTCGTCAGGCTCAATGGTGATCGTCACCCGGTCGTAGGGATCGAGGCCTCGGCGCACCAGCTCGGCGGCGACCTCGCTGACCGTGGTTTCGACCACTTCGGGTTTGCGGGCTTCATCGGGCATGGCTTTGCTCCTTGTCCGAATCTAGGCCCGCGCCGGCGGCGGGTCAAATCGACCGCCGCCGATCAACATCTTGTGCCGGGCCGGCGGCAAGTAATGGCGACGCGGGCAAGTATTCGTGGCGCACCAAGCCACCTGTTAAGGCAAGGATAAACGCGGCGCGGCGCGGCGATGACTTAATCGTTAATGTGGCGACTTGCCGGGGACTTCAAAAGATTTACCGTAATGGAGCTTATGCGATTAGAAAGGATTTTTTATGCATTGCGTCACCACCATATGTTGAGGTGGCCATTTTATAGCGGGCTGCCGTCACGTTCCAGATGGCCGAGGTCGCCGTGTCGCGGCAGATGTTCGCGAATATCCTGTCGCTGATCGCCCGATTGCTGGTACCGCCCGCACCGCCAGAAAGGTTCACTGGGGGGCAGGCAAGGGTCGCTATACCATGGGACGGGTAGGGGAAGGCCAGATGAGTAAATCAGACCCGCTTGTCACGTTGTCGCGGGCGTTTCCTAAGCTCGCGCGCTTCGTCATAGAGCTGTCGACAAGTGGGAAGCTGCCCGTGCCGATTCACAAGCATTGGATCGTCGAGAATAGACTGATACCGGAGCTGTTTCGGGACGGCATAACCAGCACCATTAACGGGATGGTGTTCGATGTGCCCACCGTCGTGGCGGCCTGGTATCGAAACTTCGAACCCGTTACGCAAACGCTGATAGAGCGATCGCTACGCCCTGGTATGGTATTCGTCGATGTCGGGGCCAATGTCGGCTACTTTAGTGTCCTTGCCGATCGCATCGTCGGCCCAGATGGGCTGGTCCACGCCTTCGAACCGTCTCCGCCCACGCTGCCGATGCTGCGCCGCAATCTCGCGCGACATGGAGTTCGACACGTCGAGGTCCACGAATTTGCGCTCGGCGAGACGAACGGTCTCCGGGAATTCAACCACACGATCGATCAATTAAACGACGGCTTTGTGCCTGGTCCCTATGCCCCGGTTATTCGAACCGAACGGATTGTGCAGAAGCGCCTTGACGACGTGCTTCAGGGTAAGGTCGATTTCGTCAAGATGGACATTCAGGGGACGGAGATCGAAGTCCTTCGAGGGATGGAACGCATCATCCGCGAGAACGAACAGATCAGCTTCCTCGTGGAGTGGGCGCCGGCCTGCATGAAGCCTGCTGGCTATCGTGCGCAGGATCTCCCGGAGTTCTTCTCCCGAAAAGGTTTCTTTCAAATGAGAGCAGTGGACGACTTCAGCGAGGATGAAACTCATTCGGTCGAAGAGATGCTGCGGATCTTCGCCACCGACGCGACCGGGTTGCGCTATTGCAACCTTTTCGTCAGCCCCAGGAAGGCGCCCTGATTAATGGCTTGACGGCTCTTTAAGTCTGCTCCCTACCGCCCCGACAAGCGCCATGGACGCAACCCGGACAGATGTGGGAAGGAACATCGTACCGCGATGCCGCCTCGATATCCTCACGTTCGAAGTGAAGGAGGACGCTTAGGCCAACCATTTAGCGGATGAGCCCGGTGAGCTGACGCAGAAGTCCAGACTTGATCTGTGCGCGATGGGCGTCTGTGAGTTCTCGGGTTCCAAGCACACGCAAGACAGCCTCGCGGCCGAAGCGGAATGAGGTGATCTGTCCGTACAAGCCAAGCGCTGCAACCACGGCCTGAGGATCGTTTTCCGGGAAATCTGCAAGCTTGGCTATAAGAGCGGCACAGGTCCGGACGACCGGCCCCATTGTCTTGTCATAAATGCTTTGCGAGGGTCCGCGCAACAGCGTCTCATTTCAAATGACGGTTCGCATCCTCTCGAATCCCGCTTCGAGATCCGCCTTCAGATCCTCGATGTCTTCGAGGCCGACCGAAAACCGCAAGGCGGGACCTGGCGGATTCCACGCCGTAGCGCTGCGATAGCTCCGGCAATCGAAGGGAATGACAAGGCTCTCGAAGCCACCCCATGAATAGCCCATCCCAAACAGTTTTAGCCCGTCCAGCATGGCGGCAAGCGCGGCTCGCGAGCAGGGCGAAAGAAGCACCGAGAAAAGCCCCGACGAGCCAAGAAAATCCCGTTTCCAAAAGGCGTGTCCCGGACAGGAGGGAAGCGCTGGATGCAAGACTTGGACGACCTCCTTGCGGGCGGCGAGCCAGCGGGCGAGATCGAGCGCTTGACGCTCGGCCTCCCGCAGCCGGAGGTCGAGCGTGCGCAGCCCGCGCAAGCTCAAGAAAACGTCCTCGGGACCGGCGCACATCGCAAAGGCGTCGAATGTGGCCCTCAGTCTTGGAAACCATTCCGCGTTGGCGGACACGAGCCCGATGAGAAGGTCGGAATGGCCGCCGAGATATTTGGTTCCGGCTTCGACCGCCATGTCGGCGCCGCGCGCATGCGGCGGAAAGAACAAGGCTGTGGCCCAGGTGTTGTCGAGAATCGTGCAAATGCCCTTCGACCGGGCGAGCGCGGCGATCGCCGGGACGTCCTGGATTTCGAAGCTTTGCGAACCGGGTGTCTCGATCAAAATCGCGCTCGTGTTCGGCCGGATCAAGGATTCGATCGCCGCGCCGATCGCGGGATCGTAATAGGTTGTCGCGACGCCCATGCGGGCCAGGATCGTCTCGCAGAAATTGCGCGACGGACGATAGACCGCGTCGGTCACGAGAATATGATCGCCGGACTTGACGGCGGCTAGCAGGGCGAGCGTGATCGCGGCGAGGCCCGAAGGCGCAAGCACGGTTCCAGCGGCGCCGCACAGTTCCGTCCATGCGCTCTCCAGCGCCGCCGTTGTCGGCGTTCCCTGGGTGGCGTAGGAGAACCGTGCCTTGCGCGCCAAAAAATCCTCCAGATTTGCGAAAAGCACGGTCGAGCCCCGATAGACCGGCGTGTTGACGAAGCCATGCTGTTCGCTGGGACGGCGCCCGGCGTGGATCAGTTTCGTACGATTTTTCAAAGGGATGCGGTCTTGCGGCGAGGTCTCGGTCATGTCTTCGTCCAGTCAAATGCGCGCCGCGAAGTGCGATTTTGAGCCGCGCCTCGTCAAGCCGGGGATGAAACGCGGCCCGCGCGGTTGCAATGTCCGCCACTCGGCCGGTTTCGTCTAGTGCCTCCCATGCGCGGCATACGACCGCGTCACGCGCCGCCCAGCTTCATGCCGATCGTTCCGGAAAATCTTCGGTAATTACCGATGCGGCGGCGGCGCCAGGCGCGCGGGTGAAGACCGTGACGGTTAATGGCGAAGCGCTTGATATAGCCCGCGATTACAAGCTTGCGACCAATGATTTCTTGGCGCGCGGCGGCGACGGCTATGGGATGCTGGGGGGCAAGACGCATGTGAGCGCGGATTCCGGCACAAGTCTCGTCGCGCAAGATGTGATCGCCTATGTCGAGGCATTTAAGCTTATCGACGCGAAGGTGAAGGGAAGGATCGCGGTTTGATAGCGGCGCGAAGGCAGTGTGACGTCGGGGAGCAGGGCATCACGGTTTGAAGACGCGTTGAGCGCGGCAGGCCAGACGCTAGCCGCTATCTAGTTTGCCTCCAGTAGGCTCATCCCGTATAAAAGTGGACAGGCCTTTTGTGGCCGGAGGTATGTCAGTATTCAACCTTTTGCACAAAATGTGGAATTCCTTCCAACCGGAGCCATTATCATGCAACTTAAACGTGACAACCCTCGGATTTGAAAGGAGGTTTCCGATACGGTATTCATACCAAAGTTTAAAATGGCCCTTATCTAAAAGACCATCCTCTATCAGCACATCGCAATATTCAAGTAAGCCCATATACAATTCCGTCCTAGCCCAGTCATTTACTGTGTCAGGTTGTGTCGACGATCGGTGCCATTTTCCCCGGGGCCTGAAATTGGCGTGAATATCATCGTACTGCGTCGTTACACTGCGGAGCATTAGAGCCTGACCTAAAAGATTGTTGCGCTCGCGCTGGTTGCATGATTCTGAAGATTCCGGTGCATCGGAGGGTGATTCGGAATGTGGACCAAGTGGCATCGAAAGACTTATGTGCGCGTTGGCGGGCGCTATCCCAGCGACATGACGGATGGCGAATGGGCGTGTTTGGAGCCGTTGATCCCGCCGGCCAAACCCGGCGGGCGTCCGCGCGAGACCAATATGCGCGAGGCGGTCAATGCCATTCTCTATTTGCTGCGCACCGGCTGCCCGTGGCGCACTCTTCCTCGCGAGGGGTTTCCGCCGCGTTCGACCGTCTACAACATTTTCCGCAATTTTCAGAAGGGCGGCGTGTGGGAGGCGATCTGGCAAGAATTGCATATGGAATTGGGTGAAGACATGGAGCGTGAGGCTTCTCCCACGGCCGCAGTCATCGACAGTCAGTCGTTGAAGTCAGCGGAAAAGGGGGCGGTCACGACGGCCTAATCGGCTACGACGCCGGCAAAAAAGTGAAAGGACGCAAGATTCACGCCCTGGTCGACACCCAAGGCCTGCCGTTGCGCGTCGTCATTCATTCGGCCGGCGTGCAAGACCGTGATGGAGCGACGCTCGTGCTCGACAAAATCCGCACCAGCTTTCCCTGGCTCGAACTCGTATGGGCAGACAGCGGCTACAACGCCCATCAGGTCAACGCGGCGGTCGCCAAGGTTCCATCGCTGCGCCTCGAGATCGTCAAGCGCAGCGACGATAGGAACGGTTTCGTCTTGCTGCCGCGACGCTGGATCGTCGAGAGAACCTTCTCGTGGTTCGGCCGCAACCGACGCCTCGCCAAGGATTGGGAAAACCTCGCAACGACGCTTGAAGCCTTCGTCGCCCTCGCCTCGATCCAGATTGCAATCAGACGACTCGCGCGATAGTTGTCTCTTGAGC
>JBOHJQ010000101.1:0-10345 GCA_050728655.1 Methylocella sp. | reverse complement strand
GCGTGGTCCGGCCCTTCGGCCGGTCCATCGGCAGGGTTTCACCGGTAACAACATAAACCACGGTCTCGGCGATGTTCGTGGCGTGGTCGCCGATCCTCTCGATGTTTTTCGAAACGAACAGCAAATGGGTGCAAAACGAGATGTTGCGAGGATCTTCCATCATGAAGGTGAGGAGGTCGCGGAATACCGAGTCTTCGAGCGCATCGAGATCGGCGTCATGGGTCCAGACATCGCGTGCGCGCGCGGCATCGCGCGCGGCATAGGCATCGAGCACGTCCTTCAGAAGAATTGCCGCCGATTCATGCATCGACCTCAAGCCGATGGTCGCGCGTGGTATGTTCATCTCCGAGTGGGTTATGATCGCGCGCTTGGCGATGTTCTTGGCGAGGTCTCCAATCCGTTCGAGATCGCCGGAAATGCGGATCGTGGCGATAATCTCGCGCAGATCCACCGCCATCGGCTGGCGCCGCGCGATGGTCAGTACCGCCTGTTCCTCGATATCGCGTTGCAGCAGATCAAGGCGCGGGTCGCTATCCACGGTCGACTGGGCGAGCCTCGTATCGAAATCGACCAGAGCATCCATGGCATCGGACAGCATTTTCTCGGCCAGGCCGCCCATTTCCGCGATTTTCCGGCCCAGGATCTCGAGTTCCCTGTCGTAAGCCTTGACGATGTGATCGGACATGAACCTGTTCCTCATTGCCGCCGCGATTAGCCGAACCGCCCGGTAATATAATTTTGTGTCTGCTTCTTTTCCGGTGAAGTGAAGATCTGCGCGGTGACGCCAAACTCGATGAGTTCGCCAAGATACATGAACGCGGTATGTTCCGAGACGCGCGCCGCCTGCTGCATGTTGTGAGTCACAATCGCGATGGTGTAATTTTCCTTCAGTTCGTCGATCGTTTCCTCGATCTTCGCGGTCGAGATCGGGTCGAGCGCGGAGCAAGGTTCATCCAAAAGAATAACTTCCGGCTGGAGGGCCACGGTGCGCGCGATGCAAAGGCGCTGCTGCTGACCGCCCGAAAGCGACAGGCCCGAAGCGTTTAATTTGTCCTTCACCTCGTCCCAAAGAGCGGCTTGCATCAACGCGGCCTCGACGCGATCTCGAAGCTCGGCCTTCGGGAGCTTTTGGTAGAGTTTGATGCCGAACGCGACATTGTCGTGGATCGACATCGGAAAAGGAGTTGGTTTTTGAAACACCATGCCGACGCGGGCACGCAAAAGATTGAGGTCCTGCTCTGGCCGCAGGATATTCACGCCGTCGAGAATCACTTCTCCCTCTGCCCTTTGATTGGGATAGAGATCGTACATCCGGTTCAACACCCGCAAGAGCGTCGATTTTCCGCAGCCGGACGGCCCAATAAATGCCGTCACCTTACGCGCGTAAAGGGGTACGCTGATGCTCTTCAAGGCAAGCGAATCGCCATAGTAAAATATGAGGTCTCGAACCGCGACCTTCGGCTTAAGATTCGATACCGTGGGCGCGCCTGCCGTCCAGGCTTTCTCCGCGACCCGGCCTTGCGTGAGGTCCGGGACGTCGCTCATGCCACTCATTTCCCGGGCCTCCTCATTTGGAGCACGCGCGCGGCAATGGAAAGCGCAAGAACGGCCAAGGTTATGAGGAGGGCTCCGGTCCAAGCAAGCTGCTGCCATTCCTTGTAGGGGCTGAGCGCGAACTGAAAGATGACGACGGGCAAGCTCGACATGGGCGCATTCAAATTCGTGCTGAAGAACTGATTGTTCAGGGCGGTAAAGAGCAGGGGCGCGGTTTCGCCGCTGATCCGGGCGATGGCGAGAAGAACTCCGGTGATGAGACCTGCGCGGGCGGCGCGATATGCGACCTTGCCGATGACAATGACGCGCGGCAGACCGAGCGCGCTCGCCGCTTCGCGCAAAGGATCGGGCACCAGAAGCAGCATGTCCTCGGTGGTGCGCACGACGACCGGAACGACGATGATGGCAAGCGACACGGCCCCGGCGAGGGCGGAGAAATGGCCCATTCTCACGACCATGACCTCGTAAACAAAGAGACCTATCACGATCGACGGAGCGCTCAGCAAAATATCGTTGATGAATCGCACGACAATCGTGAGCTTGGAGTGGCGGCCGTATTCGGCCATGTAAGTGCCCGCCAGCATGCCTAGCGGGGTGCCGAGGGCGACGCCGAGAAAGGTCATGATCAGGCTGCCGGTGATCGCGTTCAAAAGGCCGCCTTCAGAACCCGGCGGCGGCGTCATTTGCGTGAAGACAGTTGGCGACATACCGCGAACACCTTCGAACAAGAGCGTGGCGAGGATGAGCGCCAGCGAACCGAGGCCAAAGGCCACGGAAGCGTAACAAAGACCGAGGTAGAACTTGTCGCGACGGCGGCGCGTCTGATAGATAGCCATGCCTTACTGCCCCTCCCGCTGGTGCAGCCGCATCAGCAGATACCGTGATATCGCGAGAATCAAAAAGGTGATCCCGAAAAGAATAAGGCCGAGTGCGATTAGCGCGGAGGTGTAGAGGTCGCCGACCGCTTCGGTGAATTCATTCGCGATCGTTGCCGAGATGGTCGTGCCAGGCGAAAGCAGAGAAGGGGAGATTTTATGCGCGTTGCCGATCACGAAAGTCACCGCCATGGTCTCGCCGAGCGCCCGTCCGAGGCCCAGCATGACGGCGCCGATAAGGCCAACGCGCGTGTAGGGGATCACGACCGATCGAACCACTTCCCAGGTCGTGCAGCCGACGCCATAGGCTGATTCCTTCAGGACGGCGGGAACGGTTTCGAAGACATCGCGGGAGATCGAGCTGACGATAGGAAGCACCATGATCGCGAGAATGACGCCAGCGGTCAGTATTCCGATGCCGTAGGGCGGCCCCGCGAACAGGTTGGAGAAAATAGGCACATTAGCGAAAGCGGAGATGAGACCCGGCTGGACATGCTCCTGCAGGAAAGGCGCGAGCACAAAAAGGCCCCAGATTCCGTAAATGATCGAGGGAATCCCGGCCAGAAGCTCGATCGCTATTCCGATCGGCCGGCGCAGCGCATAGGGGCAAAGCTCGGTCAGAAAAATCGCGATGCCGAGCCCAACCGGCACCGCGATCACCATGGCGATGAGCGAGGTAACGATCGTGCCATAGATCGGCGCCACCGCGCCGAACTTCTCGGTGACGGGATTCCACGCCTCCGTCGTAAGAAAGTTTAAGCCGAACGCCCTGATGGCCGGAAGGGAGCCAACGATCAGCGCGGCGATGACCCCCCCAAGGATAATCAGAACCGTCCACGCCGCGGCCAGCGTCAGAAGGTGAAACGCATTGTCGCGAAGCTTGAATAAGGCGAGGGCCTTTGCCAGCCGGACCTCGGCCGATCCCAGTTCGGCGCTATCAATCGCCAAATTGTCGGTCACCGCGTTTTCCCTGTAGCTTTGCGTAGTGCATCAGCCATACCCGCCAGCTGGGCCCGGCACAACCCGTGGTCCGGCCATTCGAGGACGCCAACGGCCGGGATTGGGTGGAAGGAAGGACGCCAAAGGCCCTCCGCTCCAACCAACATTCAGTTCAAAAGCGGCTTGCCGTCGGCGCCCTTAATTTCTGAGGCCCAGCTCTTTTTGATCAAGGCGACGACGGCTCCCGGCAGCGGCACATAGTCGAGTTCCTCGGCCTGCTTGCCGCCCTTGTCGTAGGCCCAGCTGAAAAATTTCAAGGCTTCCGCGGCGGCAGCGGGGTCGTCCGGCGACGCATGCATCAGAATGAAAGTTGCGCCCGCGATCGGCCACGATTTAGCGCCCGGCTGGTCGGTGAGAATCTGATAAAAGCCAGGCGCATTGGCCCAGTCGGCGTTGGCCGCCGCCGCTTGGAAGCCTTGCGCGTTCGGGGCCACGCGTTTGCCGTCCTTGTTGACCATCTCGACGAATGTCATCTTATTCTGCTTGGCGTAGGCATATTCGACGTAGCCGATCGCGCCATTCGTCTGAAGGACGTTATTGGCGACGCCTTCATTGCCCTTGGCGCCGATGCCAGCTGGCCATTCGACAGCCGTACTGGCGCCGACCTTGGACTTCCAATCGGGGCTCACCTTGGAAAGGTAATCGGTCCAGATAAATGTCGTCCCGGACCCATCGGAACGGTGTACGACCACGATTGCCTGCGCCGGCAATTTGGCTTTCGGATTCAATTTCTTGATGGCGGGATCGTCCCAGCTCTTGATCTCGCCGAGGAAAATCTTGGCGAGCGCCGGGCCGTCGAGCACTAATTCGCCGGGCTTGATTCCTTCGAGATTGACGACTGGCACGTCGCCGCCTGTCACTGTCGGAAACTGAACCAGACCCGCCTCCTTAAGCTCCGCGGGCTTGAGCGGCATGTCGGATGCGCCGAAGGTCACGGTTTTAGCCTTGATCTGCTTAATGCCGCCGCCGGAGCCGATCGACTGGTAATTGAGGCCATTGCCGGTTTCCTTTTTGTACGTATCCGCCCATTTCGCATAGACCGGATAGGGAAACGTGGCCCCGGCGCCCGAAATATCGACGGCGCAGGCCGGAAGGCCAGCCGCCAAGCTTATGGCGGCGGTGGCGAGGGACTTTCGCAGGAACGTAAAGATCATCTTGTTGCCTTTCATTGCCTGGCAAGTGTATTGGCAGCCAGTCAGACGGGGCGGCCGAACAATGGCTCGAAAGCGCATCGGTCCGATGCGGCGTCAGAAGCTAAAGGGCGCACGTGTGGCCAATATGAAAGCTGTTTGACATCTTGATGACAGGGCGGGATTCCGGTTCAGCCCTCGTGCATGGGAAGAACCACGCTAAACGTCGCCCCCTCGCCCAGCTTCGATTCGATACCGAGCCGGCCGCAATGGCGCGCGACGATATGTTTCACGATGGCAAGTCCAAGCCCCGTGCCGCCCTTGGCCCGGCTCTGGCCGGCATCGACCCGGTAAAAGCGTTCGGTCAACCGCGGCAGATGTTCCGGCGCGATCCCGGGGCCATGGTCGCGAACAGTCAAAATACATTGGCGCGGCTCGGCCGCGAGCGTGATCTCGACCTGCCGATCAACGCTCCGCGGGTCCGAGGCACCATATTTAATGGCGTTTTCGACGAGGTTTTCGGCCAGCCGCAAGAGTTCGTCGCGGTCGCCCGTGACGAGCGCCTTGGCCGGAACGTCGAGTTTCAGGACGACATCTTTGTCACTAGCCATGGGCGCCAGGGTGTCCGCGACATGGTGAAGGATCGCGACCATATCCACCGGCGCCTGAGGCCGCAGATGCAAATTCTGTTCGATCCGCGACAACGATAAAAGATCATCGACGAGCCGCGCCATCCTTTGCGCCTGTTCGCGCATGATCGAAAGAAACCGCGCCCTCGCCTCCGTGTCCTCCCGCGCGGGCCCCTGGAGCGTCTCGACAAATCCGAGCAGGGAGGCGAGCGGCGTTCGCAATTCGTGGCTGGCATTGGCGACAAAGTCGACGCGCATACGTTCAACGCGGCGCGCCTCGCTCAAATCGCGCACAGTCAAGATTATCGTGGGCTCGAATTGCGGCCCCTCCATTGGAGCGGCATTCAGTTCAAAAAATCTTTCGACCGGCACCCGTTCGAGCCAGGTTACCTTTTCCGGAGCGCCGGAGGCACGGACGCGCTTGACCGCGTCGAGGACATCCGGCGCCCGCAGACTGCGTGCCAACAGATCGTCCGGCCGCAATGCCGGAAACAAATTCCGCGCGGGCGGGTTGACCGCGACCACGCGATCCGCCTCGCCAATGACAATCACCGCCTCGGGCAAGGCGTCGATGAGACGGCCCATGAACAACTGGTCGCGCGCCTGCCGGTCCTTTCCCATGAAGCCCTCGTGCAATCCGGCGCCGCGGGCAGGCGTTACACGAGTACGCGTTGATATCAAGCTTCACATCGATTCCGCGACGACAGGCGTGCAAGCACCAAGCGGCGCTCCGCCATTCCCGCGTTGTTCGGCTTGTGTGTCGCGCTTCGGGCCGCCCAGGTTAACCAAATGGAATCGGTTCGGATCGAGCTGTGCTTGATTTAGCGAACGGCCGCGAGAATCTCGCCTGGTCTTGTTGGCTTCGACGGCACGGCCAACGCCAGCGCGGCCGGAACGCCATCGGCGCGCCCAAAGCCAGGATCATCGTCTCAGCCGCCACGTGTCCCGGAACCAACGGTGAACCGGGTTGACCTCATCCTCCAAGACGGTTTCTTCCTCGCTGCCGCGCATGGCCTCGCGCAAGCTGTTCCAGCGGTGGAAACCCTCATGGGCGCCAAGGAAAGCAAGGGCGAACAGGAAAGGCACGAGATAATAGATGACCCGGAACAGCACGAGCGAAGCAAGCAGCGCTTCTTCCGAGGCAACCGGGACCGCTTTCAGCATCGCCGCTTCGAAAACACCAATCCCGCCAGGCGCATTGCTCAAAACCCCGAGAATGCAGGCGAAGACGTAGGTCGCGGCGAAGGTGAAAAAATCCAGTTCGGCATGGCTCGGAAGCAACACATAAAGAACACCCGCTGCGGCGCATTGATCGATCACGCCGAGGGCGATTTGGCCGAGCGACAAGCCAAGCCCCGGCAATTCTAGCCGGAAGCCTTTGACGAGGACATGCCGATGGCGAATCGTCACCCAGACCAGATAGGCAAGGATCGCGCCCAGCACGGCAAGCCCTATCAACGTGTTGATCAAAGGATAAAAATGATTGATCTTGCTGATCGCGCTGGCGTGAAACGCAAGCCCCGCGCCAATCACAAAAACCATGCCGAACCAGAACGTCACGCCGGCCATCACAGTGAGGCTCGCGACCATGCTCGCCGTCAAGCCCGCTTGCGAATAGATCCAATAGCGAACCGTGCCCGCGGTAATTAACGGGAAGCCCAGCGTAAAGGAAATCGCGTAGCTTGTGAACGAGGCCAGCGCCGTCGTCTTATAGCGAACGCGGGCGTTGAGCTGGCGCAGCGCGAGCCCGTCGTATCCGGTCAGGGCGAGAAATGACAAGGCGGTCAAAAGCGCCGCCGTTGCGATCTGCTCGGCGCTGGTTGCCGCGATCGCCTGGCGCAAAGCGCTCGGATTAACCGCCGAAACCGCGCGGACCAGGACGTAAATCGAAAAAGCCGCGATCACGAGGCTCAAAGCGATGGCGAGCATTTGCCAGATCGAGCCGCGGCGCGCCCGCGGTGCATGGTCCGTGGGGCTTTCTGCGCCATCCAGCGTGGGGCTCCGCGCGACCGGCTTGGCATTGCGCGCAAGTCCATTCAAGCCGCTGGCGGACGCTCGCTCCACATCTTGACGCACATAACGTTGATCCAAAGCTTCATCCCTGCATTTTTCCGCGCACCGAAGGCCGTATTTTGCTTGCTCGCGGCGGCTCATTAAGATCGAAGGTTATGCGGTGGGATCGCGACGGGAGCAAGACCCCCCGCGAAGAGCAAGCCCGGATTATCCGCTTTGGGGTTGACAAGGCCACCGTAACTATTTGATATAACATAGGTTTGTTGCCATTCGCAGGCGCGTCAAATTTGCGGGAGCCGAGCACGTTGAATGAACTCTTGCTGCCCGTGCGGGTCGGCGGCTCCCGGCCGGCACAAAACCTGGGGAGCCTTGCCTTGGCCGGCGTGTCGCTCTAAAAGCCTTTGTCTCGTGCCATTCCGGTTGGGGCGCCATATTTCCGCCGGAGCCGCGGGCTGTTTGGTGAAGCTCTTCGAAAGACCAAAGTCATGAGCTTGTCCGGCTCCAATGACCGGCCCGTGCCGGATGGCGGAAATGCGGTTTTGTCCGGCGCGGCCGCTTCGCGCAAGGCCACCGAGCGTCTTCGCCTCGCCCGAGCATTGCGGGCGAACCTTGGCCGCCGCAAGGCGCAAAAGATCGACCGGAGGAAGCAGACGGAGGTCGCGGCCGAGAGCAAAACGGCTCAAGGCGAAGGCGCTCAAAACTGTGCCAGCGCAAAACAAGACTAATTCGGACGTTTTTGAAAACGGGGTGTTCCTTGGATCGTATTCGGATCGTCGGCGGCCGCACGTTGAATGGCGTCATAAGGATTTCCGGCGCCAAGAACGCGGCGCTTCCACTGATGATCGCCTCGCTGCTGACGAGCGAAACGCTAACCCTTGAAAATATCCCGAATCTTGCCGACGTTGGCCTGCTTTTGCGCATTCTCGGTCATCATGGCGTCGATCATTCCATCGATGGAAGGCGGCCGGGCGCCCTCGCGCACGCGAGCCGGGCGATCCACCTTAGCGCGCGCCAGATCGTCGATACGATGGCGCCCTACGAGTTCGTCTCCAAGATGCGGGCGAGTTTTTGGGTCATCGCGCCGCTTCTCGCGCGGATGGGCGAGGCCAAGGTTTCCCTGCCCGGCGGCTGCGCGATTGGCACTAGGCCTGTCGATCTTCTCATCATGGTTCTCGAAAAGCTCGGCGCGCATGTCGAGATCGAGGCGGGGTATGTCCATGCCAAGGCGCGCAAGGGACTAACTGGCGCCGAGATCCATTTTGTTAAGGCGACCGTCGGCGGCACCCATACCGCCCTCATGGCCGCTTCGCTCGCCAACGGCCATACGCTTCTGGTCAATGCGGCGCGCGAGCCAGAGGTCGTCGATCTTGCCGATTGCCTCAACAAAATGGGCGCGAGGATCAAAGGGGCCGGGCAATCCGTGGTCGAAATCGAGGGCGTCGGCAGCCTCTCAGGAGCACGCCACGTCGTATTGCCGGACCGCATCGAAGCCGGAACCTATGCGATGGCCGTCGCCATGGCCGGCGGCGATGTGATCCTGGAAAGCGCGACCCCAAGCCTCTTGGCGAGCGTGATCGAAGCAATCGAATGCTCCGGCGTGGAAATTGCGGCGACCAACGAAGGGCTCCGCGTGCGGCGCAACGGGGTGGGCCTCGCGCCGGTCGACATCGCCACTGCGCCGTTCCCTGGCTTTCCAACCGATTTGCAGGCCCAATTCATGGCGTTGATGACCAAGGCCAAGGGCTCGTCGAGGATCACCGAAACTATTTTTGAAAACCGCTTCATGCATGTACAGGAATTGGTCCGGCTTGGCGCCCACATAAAGCTCGACGGCGATGCCGCCGTGGTCGAAGGGGTGGCGGAACTCCAAGGGGCGCCGGTGATGGCGACGGATCTCCGCGCCTCCATGTCGCTCGTTATCGCGGCGCTCGCCGCCAAAGGCGAAACAATGGTCAACCGCGTTTATCATCTCGACCGCGGTTTTGAGCATATCGAGGAAAAGCTCGGCGCCTGTGGTGCGATGATCGAGCGACTTTCCGGCCACGGCTAGTGGCCCGCGTTAGCTAAATTGGATCGCATGAATGATTCGCTTTCGGCGCGATTCGAAGCGATGGAGGCGACGGTGAGCAAGTGCGCTATGCTGTCGAGCTAAGCACCGACGAACGAAAAGGGCGCGATGCAAGCCGGTTGGGGCGGAAGTGGAACGATCGCCAAATTGCCGAAGCCTTGGCGGCATATCCAATGTTGGGCGCCCATGTTCGACAGCGGCGTCACAACAGCTGCATGCCGGCACATGGGCGCCGATCTCGATGAAGCCGGGACAACCGGCGCGACACGATTACGATTACGAATACGAACGCGACGGCACGGCCAATCTGTTCATGATGGTCGCCCCGCATGCTCACCCCGCGTGAAGGCTGGCGGCGCGTCAAATTCACCCCTCGCCGCACCGGCATCGATGACGCCCGCATCAAGCAGCACCTATACCCAACGTTCTAAACTATACGGGCGACTAGCTTCTCTCCACGCTTTTGGCGGCTTCGTCGAGGAGGTTTGCGATTCTTGCGACCTGCTCCACGCCGAGCGGGCCTTGCGCAAGGCGCAGCCGCAAGGCGAGTTTCAGATTCTCCATGGCGCGAACGATTTGCGGCGCCGGGCCGCCGCCATGGCGGGCGTTGATCGCCGCGATGCGGGCAAAAATCTCCTCGGCCATCGCGCGGTTGCGTTCAAGCTCCGTCTTGCCTTCCGGCGTAATCGCGTAGAGTTTGCGCGGCCCGTCGGTCGTCTCGACGCGGATTAGCCCTTGCTCCTCCAGCAACGTCAAGGCCGGATAGACGATTCCCGGACTGGGCGAATAAGCGCCGCCGAGGCGATCCTCGATCGCCTTGATGATTTCATAGCCGTGCGATGGCTTTTCGCTGATCAGTTTCAGGATGATCAGGCGGACATCGCCCTGGCCAAAGTAGCGCCGGCGAGCCCCGAAGAGACCGAAATGCCGACGCTCGCGGCCGCCGGCCCCGGCTGCACCTTCGCCTTGCGCGCAACAATTTGAGTAACGGTGGAAAGGCATGGGAAACTCCTTCAGTGCTTGCTAAGATATATCTTGATTAGATATATCTCGATATTGCCACCGCAAGGACCCCCC
>JBOHJQ010000100.1:0-11251 GCA_050728655.1 Methylocella sp. | reverse complement strand
GCCTTGACCCCTTGCGCGAGAAGTTCTGGATCGGTCGCGAAAAGGCCTGTCGATTTGACATCGACGACGAATGTGGATCCGGGGTGGAGCTTTGAGAGGTTCCGCGCCAGCATGACGCCGACTTTATCTGCAAAAATTACCTCGCCGCGATTGTCGACAAAGCCACAGCGGTCGCCATCGCCATCGAATCCAACGGCCACATCGGCGCCGGCCTCCAGCACCTTGGCGGCCATCGCATGCAGCATGTGAAGATCCTCGGGATTTGGATTATAGTGAGGAAAGGTGAAATCGAGATTGGTATCGAGCGGGACGACTTCGCAGCCGAGCTTGTCCAGTACCTCGGGCGCAAAAGCCCCGGCGGTGCCATTGCCGCACGCGGCGACGACTTTCAGCTTGCGCCTGAAATTCGGCCGGTTAGTCAAGTCGGCAATATATCGCGCCGGGTAATCCTCGACGAAACGATAAGAGCCGCCCTCCGCGTAACGGAATTTTCCTTGCAGAACGATGTCCTTCAAGCGGCCCATCTCGTCGGGACCGAACGTCAACGGCCGCTGCGCGCCCATTTTCACCCCGGTCCAGCCATTTTCATTATGGGAGGCGGTCACCATGGCCACGGCCGCAATGTCGAGGTCGAATTGCGCGAAATAGGTCATCGGGGTAAGCGCAAGCCCGATATCATGAACCTTCATGCCCGCCGCCATCAGGCCGGTAATCAGCGCATGTTTGATCGAAGCCGAATAGGCGCGAAAATCGTGGCCGGTCACGACTTCCGGCGCAACGCCCATGGCATGGATGAGGGTGCCAAGGCCTAGTCCCAAGGCCTGCACCCCCATCGGATTGATCTCCTTTTCGAAAAGCCACCGCGCGTCATATTCGCGAAACCCGGTCGGCTTCACCATCGGCGAGCTTTCATAGGCGTAGGTATTGGTCTCTAATCCCGCCACGGGCTTGGGAAACATCTATGGTCCTTGGGAAAGGGCTGGCCGGCGAAACGGCATCGCCCGCCCTGGTCTGTCAAAAGCCGCGCCGAATATAATCCGGCACGGCACGCGCCTCCTGCAACCCGTCTATGGTTGCTTGGCGATGATCTTTTCCTTGATGCCGGCGTAGACGGCAGCCGGAATGATATTCTTTTGCACCAGCTCGTCCTTGCCCTTGTAGGGCCGGTTCTTGATGATGTTTGCCGCGCGGACGTCGCCGATACCCTTCAAGGCGCTCAGCTCTTGCTCGCTTGCCGTATTGATGTCGATGAGCTGCGTTGCGGCGGCTGTTGCCGCTGGCTTAGGCTTGCTGGGCTTGGCTGCCGGCGCCGGGCTGGCCTTGTTCGGAACAGCGGGTTGAGGCGCCTGAGCGAAACAGGGCGTCGCAAAAGCGGCGGCCGCGCATAGGCAAAGTGCAAGAATTGCCTTCCTGGGGTTTCTCATAACGTTTCCTTTCTGGCAAGGCCGGGCTGAATCGGCTCACCGTGGCAAGAATGTCGGAATACACCCTCCCAGCCGCGGCGGTCGCCTTATCGCGGAAGATGTCGGCATTCACCTCCGCGACGAGGTCGTTCACATGCAGGACCTCGGGCGCGGGCCCAAATGCCAGCTTGTCGATTTCGATCGCGTGGGCGCGAGTGCGGCGCCCGGCGAGAGAGAACCCAAGCGCAACAACCGAGAACGCCAGCGCTCCTCCCGCCAGGATGTTTCGTCAAACCGTCCCAACAGGGCTACTTCAGCTCGGTTACGAGGTTGTCGGCATGCTTCTCATGCTCCGTGAAGAGCTTGAGACCAGTTTGCAGCAAGCTCTTGAGCTCGCCATTCTGGGCGGCGGGGATCAGCGTCTTATCGAGCGCCGAATTGACGGTTTGATGATATGCCACCTCGTTTTCGGCGTAAGCCTTGTCGAATGCCGGGCCGCTCAACTTTGACAGCTCCTCCCGTTTTTTGGACGCCGCATCGGCCAAGGATTTGCTGGTTGCGTTATCCTCTGGCTTTACCTTCAGCTTATCGAGCAACGCGAGGGCCTTCTTGTTTACCGCTTCGTGATCCTGGACCATCTCGTCGGCGAAAGCCTTGACGTCCTTGTTATGACTCTTGCTCAGCGCCTGCTCGGCGGCTTTAATGTCGATCTGCCCCGCCGTGTAGGCGATATGGGCAATCTGAGGATCGGTTGGTTGCCCCGTGCCCTGAGCCATGGCGCTCGAGCCGCCAAAGCACAAGATTGAAACGAAGAGCGAAGTGCCGCTGCGTAGCATGATTGAATCCTCCCTGGCTGAAAATCCCGCTGCCGCGGGCCCTGACGATCATTGGATGCGCCGGGGATAATCCCGCACCCCCCATGAACGGGGACTGAACGTTCAGATTGGCTCCTTTTGGCCATTTTGGCAAGCTGAGTGCCCTTGGCCATTCGCAAGGCCCGCTGCGCGAGCCAACCTCATTCCGCCACGGCCCGTAGATCGTTTTGCTGGGCAAGCCAGCGCTCGGCCTCGATCGCCGCCATACAGCCGAGACCTGCCGCAGTCACTGCCTGGCGGTAGATGTCGTCGCTGACGTCGCCTGCCGCGAATACGCCGGGCACGCTCGTCGCGGTCGAGAAAGGCGCTGTCTCGATGTAGCCATGCGGCTTGATATCGAGCTGACCCTTGAAAAGACCGGAAGCGGGCTCATGTCCGACCGCGACGAAAACGCCGTCGGCCTCAACCTCGCGCAGGCTCGCCGTTTTGACATTCCTCAAGCGCACGTGGGTAACGCGTGGAGGATTGTCGGCGCCGCAAATTGTATCGACGACGTGATCGAAGATCAGCTCGATTTTCGGCCTGCTAAACAGCCGCTCCTGCAAAATGCGTTCGGCGCGCAACGAATCGCGGCGGTGCACGAGCGTGACCTTGGCTGCAATTTGGCTCAGATACAAAGCTTCCTCGACCGCCGTATTGCCGCCGCCGACGACGACGACGGGCTTGCCGCGAAAGAAAAATCCATCGCAGGTCGCGCAGGCGGACACGCCATAACCTTTAAATTTGGTTTCCGACGGGAGGCCGAGCCATCTCGCCTTGGCGCCGGTCGCGATGACCAGAGTGTCGCAAGTGTATCTCGCGCCGCCGTCGCCTAAGAGCCGGAACGGACGCCGGCCAAGCTCGACCTCGACGATATGATCGGACACCATGCGGGTCCCGACATGTTCGGCCTGGGCCTTCATCTGGTCGATGAGCCAAGGACCCTGGACCGGCGCGGCAAAGCCTGGATAATTCTCGACATCCGTCGTGACCGTCAGCTGGCCGCCCGGCTCGAAGCCAGAGATCAGAACCGGCTCCAGCATGGCTCGCGCGGCGTAGATCGCGGCGGTATAACCGGCGGGTCCCGAGCCAACGATGATTATTTTGGCATGCAAAGGGTCCGCGGACCGGGGAGTTGCCAACATGAAACGCCTTGTGCAACGGCAAGCGCCGCTTGCGGGCTGCCCGATCCATGGAAAACACTGATTTCAAAAATATAAGATCAGCTTGCCCGGCCACAACCTTTCGTCCGCACCTGCAGCGCGGGTTGGCGCAGCGCTGACCAAGGGACCGCGCAACGTATTATTTTCGGTTTCGCCAAGTCCCGGGTCGGACGCGAACCGGCTTGCGTGGCTTAGCCATGATGCCGGCGGCGGCCCGGTGGCCCTGCCGCGACCGGCTGCAAGGTTAGCGCGCCGATGCCGGCGGACAAATTGAGACCCGTCGTTTCGCCGGAAAATGGCTGCAAGCTTATCGAATCGGCATAGCCGCCGACAAGAGAATTGGCGCTGCCGCCTGCACCTAACGCAAGACCAAACCCTGGACCTCCATAATCGCCGGCGAGCGCATAACGGCGGCGGGGAGGCCCCGCGGTGAAGACGCCCCATACAAATTTTCCGGGACCGGTAGCGCCAATGTCGAGGCCGATCCGGTTAATCGTTCCGGCATAATATTCAGGCCGGCCACGCGCCGGATGAAACACGCAGGTAAGGCTTTTGCTCGAACCGATGATAAAGCCAATCCCAGGGACGACATTGCATTCGAGCACGCCGGACTGTACCGGTGTGGCGCTGGCCCCGGTCGCGGCCAAACTGACAAACCCGGCGCCGAGGAGCGCCGCGCGCAGCGGCGGGGAAACCGAAAAATTCATGAAGATTTACTCCTGTGAGACAATTTAATCCCTGCTCGAAGCCGCGGCGCGGCCGCTGAAAAGGGCGTTGGCTTATACCACCCAGGGTCAGCCTCGGAACAGCTAAATCCCGGATGGATGGTAGCATGATTTTTCTGTTGCGCCAGTTTTCATCCTTTGTCGCGGTTGGGTTTATCGCCACTGGCGTCCATTATGCTGTTTTGATCGGGCTCGTCGAGATAGCCGGGATTTCGGCGGTGGCGGCCGCGTTGATCGGCTATGCGGCGGGCGGCACGGTCTCCTACGGTCTAAACCGCCGTCATGTTTTTCGCTCGAACCGGCCGCATGAGGCGGCGGTGTCCCGCTTCGCCCTAGTGTCCGCCGTGGGCTTCGGGCTTACGTATGTGTTTATGTCGCTCCTGGTCAAATGGGCCGGCGTTCCTTATCTTCCGGCGCAGGTCGCAACGACCGGTATCGTCATGCTCTGGAGCTTCGCCGCGCACAGGCTGTGGACTTTCTCCGCCGGTCGGAGGACGAAAGGAACGGCGGCTGCCGTTGAAAGCAGGATTGGCGGCCGCCATTGAAAAACCGCTCAAGGCCACCGCGCGAGCGGCGGTAGCGACGACAAAATCGCCTCGACATTGCCGCCAGTTTGCAAGCCGAAAATCGTCCCGCGATCGTAGATCAGGTTGAATTCGGCGTAGCGGCCGCGCCGCACGAGTTGCTCCTTGCGATCGGCCTTGGTCCAGGAAAGCGCGAAATTGCGGCGCACGAGCTCGGGGTAGATGGCAAGAACAGCCGTGCCAACGGCGCGGGTGAACGCGAAGGTTCCGGCGAATGCGGCTTCGTCGCCGCCAGGGCAATTGAGATAATCAAAAAAAATTCCGCCTGTTCCGCGCGGCTCGTTGCGGTGCTTCAGATAAAAATAATCGTCGCACCATTGCTTGAATCTCGCGTGATCCGCAACTTTGCCGTGGCGGTCGCAGGCGGCCTTCATGGCGGCATGGAAGTCGCCCGTGTCGGGATCGGTTTGGGCACGCCTTCTGTCGAGCACGGGGGTGAGATCGGCGCCGCCGCCGAACCACGCCTTGGTGGTCTCGACGAAACGCGTATTCATATGGACGATGGGAACGTTCGGATTCCAGGGATGCGCGATCAGCGACACTCCAGAGGCCCAGAACGCCGGATCGGTTCCGGCGCCTGGTATTTGCGCGGCAAATTCGGCCGGAAAAGTTCCAAAGACCGTCGAAGTATGTACCGCCAGTTTCTCAAATACCCGGCCCGCAAGAATCGCCATGCGGCCACCGCCGCCATTGCCGCTCGCGTGATCGGTGCGCGCCCAGGGTTTCGTCACGAAACATCCTGGCGCCATGCCCGGCTCGGCGAATGGTCCCTCCGCCGCGGTTTCCAGCAGTTCGAAGGCCGCGATGAGATCTTTCTGCAGCCGTTCGAACCATGCCCGGGCCGTGCTTCTGCGGTAATCGCTTGCATCGGGTTTTGCCATGGAGCGCGGTCTTCCAGCGTCAAGCGAATCAAGCGTACAGGTTAAGCAAGAGCTTCCGCTCATCGAATAATCCCGTATTTAACGAGCTATCGCGGCTCCGGGCTCATACTGGAATCCGCGCGGTCGGGACCACACGGCGAGGCCTTCCGACTGGCGTCGAACGGCTCGCTCAAACTCTTAACAAGCACCGTCTTGACGTTGTAGCCATCGCCGGTGAGCGTCATCTCGTAGCAGATGCGCGGGTAACCATTGTCCAGGTTCTCTCCTTGCGCCGCCCGCTTGGCCACGTCGGCCCGCACCGATTCCAGCGTGGCGGGGCTGATCTCGATCTTCGTCAGGCCCTTGTCGCGCAATCCATAATCGAGAGCGACGGCATCGCGCATCTCGGTTGATGGCTTCTCGAACTCACAAAGGTTTTTAAGCTGGCCGACATACATCAAACGAATGAATTCCTTTCCGTCGAGACCCTGAATCAGGGCCAGGACGCGGCGCTTTTCGGCGTCCGTCAAGCCTGCCAGGTGGTAGGTCGCCCGTTTAGCATCCGCGGCGGAGAGCGCGCGGTTGGCTGCGTCCATATCGATCTCGACTCCAAGAATGTGGACCGACTTCACCGACGCCTGTTCGAGAAATTTCTGCAATGCAAACTGAAGACGCTGGAAATTCAACAGAATGATGGCAAGCACAACCAGGCCAAAAGCGATTTGCAGAGCGGCTTTGATGGAATCTAAGACTTTCGCCATGGTACCCTCCCTCAGTAATCGAAGCAGGATAGCAGTTTTGGCGCCAACTTTCTCTCGGCGCGGAGCCGAGGCGAAGGCGTCACTTCGTGGCGGCACGCCGAGCGAAACCCAAGGGAGTAGTGCGTCTTGGCCGGAACGAGTCCGAAATTTTTCGGTGGGCTACGGAACCTAACGGGGGGGGGCGTTCGTTGGCGAGGGTGGTGAAGACTCAAGGCTTGCCAAACCGGCCAAGCCCAACCGCTCTGGCGAGGCCAGTCCCGGTCATCTGGGGGATGTCTTTTGCAATCCAAATCTTCGGATGATCTAACTTGGCCAAAACTTTAGCTAAGGGAGAGAGGCAATGAAGAAACTTACGGCTTTTTTGGGGTTTGGAGCGGTTCTGGCGGCAGGCCTGCCAGGCCAGGCGATGGCGGCGGACGTCGTGCTTATTTCTTGCTCACAGGCTGCGGCGGTGGGGGGCGTCCAAAATAGGGCGAATATCCCGAACTTGACGAGTTAATAAATTCATGCTACGCTCTCTTTCATCATAAAGGGAACGTCGCCATGACCACAAAACGCCCCATCCACCAACTGACTTCCGCCCAGTTTGACAAGGCATTCCCTAACGAAGACGCGTGCTGCGCGTATCTTGTCAGCAAGCGCTGGCCTCAAGGCGTCCGCTGCCCTCGATGCGGCAGCGAGCGTGTCTTCGATCTTAAAACGATGAAATGGAAATGGGAGTGCATGGAGTGCGGTCAAAGCACTTCCTATCGGTTCTCCCATATTGCCGGAACGATTTTCGAAAACACCAACAAGCCGCTCCGCGATTGGTTCAAGGTCATCCATCTCATGCTGACCAGCAAGAAAGGCATGAGCGCATTGCAGATCATGCGCTACATGGGCTTCGGTTCCTACAAAACTGCTTGGGAAATGTGCCATAAAGTTCGTGTGGCCCTTATGGAGGACATAGGAAGGCTTGGCGGCATCGTCGAAGTCGATGAAACTTTCGTTGGCGGCTTGGCCAAGAACAGGCATTGGGATAAACGCGGCGGGGGTGGCGGAACCGGCGGTATCGGCTCTGGCAAGACTCCTATCGTCGGCGCGGTCAGCCGCAAGGGCAATTTGGTTGCGCGCGTGATCGCGAACGTTCAAGCCAAGACGCTTGAAGCCTTCGTCCGCGAAGCCGTTTCGCACAGAGTTAGCTTGCTCTGCACCGATCAATGGACCGGCTACAAGCACCTCACTGACTACCCGCACGCCACCATTGATCATTCCAGGGGCCAATACGTCATCGGCGCGATCCATACGCAAACCATTGAGGGCTTCTGGTCGATCTTCAAGCGCGGTGTTGTGGGCACGTTCCACAAAATGAGCCGTAAGTACATCCCGCTCTATGTTGCCGAGTTCCAATTCCGCTACAATCATCGGGAGAGCGCTGACATTTTCGGAACTGCGATCAAGGGATGTTAGTGTCATCGGTTTAACGCCCATGCCAAGAAAGCGCCTATTAAGCTAAGGAGCGCAGCTACTAAAAGCCCCCAAAGAGCCGCCTTTAAGGGGAATGGATGTCTATGATAAGACGATTCTTTTGTTGGTTCATTTCCGTTGGTTGGACGCCAGAAGCTGTAACCGCCGCCGGTACAATCGCCCTCGCATTTCTGACTTTGGTTTTGGCAGTTGGAACATTGTTCCTCTGGCTTGCCACTAGACGTCTCGTGAGGGAAAGCAGAAAAACCGCCGAGCAGCAGTTGCGAGCGTATGTTTCCATCGAAGGGGGACAGATTCGACTTTACAATGCTAGAACGCAACTGCGCCTTACATTGCCATGCAAAAACTTTGGCCAGACGCCCGCGTATCATCTCCGGTCTTGGACGAGAATGCAGTTGCTCGAAAGAACCGCTAACCCATTTGATAGACTTGGCATCGATAATCCCGAGATGATGCTCGGGCCAACCGGGGAGATGGAGCTGACGGGGTACGCCGCGATAGGAGACGAGAACATCGCTAAAATTCGAAGGGGAGAAAGTGCCATTTTTGTGTGGGGGAAAATCAACTATATCGACGCATTTGATGAACCTCGATATTTCAATTTTCGTTGCATAAATGGGATCGAAGTTGACCAAGGCGTATGGGCAATAGAACCACACGAAAATGGCGGATACGAAGCAAATTAAAGCAAAGCCGACCTGTCGAAGCCACCACAAGCATGAATGACGCGGCTCGTCAAGTCCGGGATATTCGCCCAAAATAGCACGGGGGTGACGTTACCGCCGTCGTGCGCTGTGAGCGCGACTTCTAACTGTTCACAATGTGCTGCAGATTTGCTGTCTAGAGGCTTTAAGTTGGCGAATTCGTTTCTTGACCCACCGAACACCAGTCCTAACCAAGGCGGAGCGCCTTACTTTGTCTTCAAGAGGGGAGGCGGAGGAGATAGAGATTGAGAAGGCCGGGACTCGGCATTCGTGCGGTGTTGCATGAGAAGCAGGCCTAACCCGGCCAGCGATCCGTGTGGGCTCTGCCGCCAACTGCCTCAGACCTTATCAGCTGCAGCCCTTAGCGTTTGTTAACGGCCGAGGCGCTTCCCCGCCCGGCAAGAGCGACGGGCGGGAACCCTGGAACAGTTCCAATACCAGACCTCACAGGTCGTGACTCTTATCACCATGGCCGCCCCCGGACTAGATCGGGGGACGGCCATGACATTGGCGGCAACGGATCACTCACTTCGAGAATTGGTATCAAGCGCGTGGCTTTGCCGGTCACCGCCGGGCGCGTCGCTACGCCGCGATGCCTTCAACCGTCAATCGATGCACGTCGGTGCGTTCGCTCGCATGTTCGAACGTGATCGCGCAAACATTGCCATCGGCATCCAAGTCCAAAACTGTATTTTCATCGAGATCCTTGGTCTCGGTAACATCGCGGTCTCGAAACTCGATGTACATGGTGTCTGTATCCGCGAAGTACTGAACTTTCATGGCTTGTTTCCCCGGTCGAAAAACGCATTATGCACAGTCTCTCCGTCGGGCAGCAGGATAACCCGAAGGTACCGGCCTTCCATCTCGTCAATCCTCCCCCAGCGGCGAATTCGGCCGTCAGTCTGGACGTGCTCCCGCTCCGGGGCCGCGATGACCCTCTCAATCCATTCGTCCTTGATTACCGCACGGTCAGGACGGGAGCAAATTGCTTGAAAGTAGTTTGTAACCTTCAATGTGCGAGATCCCCGTGGCCTTGAGGGGCTAAGTTACGCCTTCAGGTGGCAGCGGCTTACATAACAAATCCAGACTTTTACTTTTTTTAACAGAATCCGCTCAGGCGAATCTGCCGCGTGGCCTCGCCCGCGACCATTGCCGCGGCGACGGCGACATTCAGCGACCGCATCTTGTGTTTCATGGGGATCAAGAGCCGCGCATCGGCGGCCGCATGGACTCTTGCCGGCACACCGGCCGACTCGCGGCCAAAGAGCAGAATATCGCCGGGCAAAAAGCAAAACGCCGTGTAGGCGAGGTCTGCCTTCGTCGTCAGCAGAACCAGCCGCCGGCCATTGGCGTGGCGCCACTCCTCGAACGCGGCCCAATCGAGATAGCGGGCGATCTCGAGATGGGCAAGGTAATCCATGCCGGCCCGGCGGAAATGCTTGTCGCTCGCCAAGAATCCGGCGGGCTCGACAATCGCGGCTTCGAGCCCAAGACAGGCGCACATTCGCAAAATCGTGCCGGCGTTTTGCGGAATGTCAGGCTGATAGAGCGCCACCGTCAAAGGCGCGGTCCGGTCAGGCTGCATGTTTGCTGTGGGGAATGCCAATGCAACGATCACAATCTCGTGGCTTGACGCGCAAGCATCGGAACTCGCATGGAACGGGGCGTTGCGGCATGGCTATTGCTTCCAGGACGGCGCTCGACTATTCGATAGTCACGCCGATGCGGCAAAATTCGAGGACATCATGGCAGCAAACGGCATAGCAGACGAACCGAACCGAAGAGACATTCTGTTCGTCGCGACCGGCGCGATGGGCGCGGTGGGGGCCGGGTTCGCCGCATGGCCATTGATCGACCAGATGAATCCCGACGCGACGACACTGGCGGCCGCCTCGACGGAAGTCGATATCGCCAATATCGCGGAAGGGCAGATCGTAACCGTGAAATGGCGCGCCAAGCCTGTTTTCATCAGCCATCGCAGCCAAAAGGAGATCGCGGCGGCGCGCGCGGTGCCGTTGAGCGAGCTGCGCGATCCGGCGAGCGACGAATCGCGGGTGCAAAAGCCGGAATGGCTCATCCTCATCGGCATTTGCACCCATCTCGGCTGCGTGCCGCTCAAGAACGACGGCCCCTATGAGGGCGGTTACTTTTGCCCTTGTCACGGCTCGGTCTACGATGCGTCCGGCCGCATCCGTTATGGTCCCGCGCCCTACAATCTCGCCTTGCCGCCGTATAATTTCGCGAGCGACACGAAGGTCACGATAGGGTGACGGCCACAGCATGCGAAGCCTGCCGGCCCTTGCTTCAAGGATCCGCCGCTAAGAGTCATCGAGAGAAGACCAGATCATGAGCGGAGCCCCGGCCTACGTACCGAAAAGCCGCCTGGCCAAGTGGCTCGAAAGCCGTCTACCGGTCGGCGGCCTTATTCACTCCTCCTTCGTGGTTTTCCCCAACCCGCGCAACCTCAACTATTGGTGGACCTTCGGCGGCATCTTGTCGTTCATGCTGTTCGCCCAGATCGTCACCGGCGTCGTGCTTGCCATGCATTACACGCCGCACTCCAGCCTCGCGTTCGCGTCGATCGAGCATATCATGCGCAACGTTAACTACGGCTGGCTTCTGCGCTACGCCCATGCCAACGGCGCCTCGATGTTCTTCCTCGCGCTTTACATCCACATGTTCAGGGGCATGTATTACGGCTCCTACAAGGCGCCGCGGGAGGTCTTGTGG
>JBOHJQ010000099.1:0-11412 GCA_050728655.1 Methylocella sp. | reverse complement strand
ACGCGGGCCAGGTTCGAATCAAGACAAGCGCCGCAACCCGCGCAGCTGTCTTGATCTCGGTTTCAAGGATGTTTGACTGCAGAGGGTACAGGAGACCCTGCTTGAGCTGTTCAGCCGACACTTGATCCGCCACCGCCGCAGCGGCCTCGATGAACATCTCGTCCGTAACCCGGCGCGCCTGCGTCGCGAAGATCGCCATGCCAACCGCGGGAAAGATGTAGAAGTTGTTGGCTTGTCCTGGCAGCCGAATCTGGCCTTTGTAGTTGACTGGCGGAAACTGCACGCCCGCGGCATAGATCGCCTTGCCCAGCGACCAGGTATACGCCTGCTCGGCCGTGCATTCGGCGTGCTCCGTCGGGTTCGAGAGCGCAAGGATCACGGGGTGTTCGTTCATCCGCGACATGGCCTCAACGACGTTCTGCGTGAAGGCGCCCCCGATCGTACTGACGCCGATGATCGTGGTTGGCTTAATGCTCTCGATGGCAGCGACGAAGTCGTTGGTTGGCGCATGCGCATGGGCATACGGCATCTGGAAATCGACGAGGTCCGTGCGGGTCGATTGTAGTAGGCCATTGACGTCGAACATCCAGACTTGCGATTGTGCGGCCTTCCGCTCCATGCCGTCCGCAATGAGAGCGGAACACAGGAGGTCGGCAAGGCCGATGCCTGCCGAACCTGCGCCAAGAAATAGGTATTTCTCGTCGCTCAGCTTCGTCCCCTTAAGCTTGGTGGCATTGATCATGCCGGCAAGCGTGATGCCAGCCGTGCCTTGCACGTCATCGTTGTAGACGCAGTACTTGTCGCGGTAGCGCTCAAGCAAGTGCACGGCGTCTACACCCGTCCAATCTTCAAAGTGGATGCAGCATTTCGGAAACACCTCCTGCACTGCCTCGACAAATTCATCGACAAACGAATACAGCTCGGCCGTCGGTGGGCGTGTTTTGCGGAGGCCCAGATACAATGGGTCGTTCAGGTATTGCTCATTGTTTGTGCCAGCGTCGAGGTACATGGGCAGGAGATATTTGGGTGGCACTCCGGCCGCCGCGGTATACAGTTGCAGCTTGCCGATTGGGATGCCCATGCCGTTCGCACCGCGGTCGCCGAGGCCGAGAATGCGGCCACCGTCGGTCACGCAGATGAACCGGATGTCCTCCTGCGGCCAATTCTTCAGGACCTCCTTTACCTTACCCCGGCGTGCAATCGAGAGATACATGCCACGCGCCTGACGGAAGATGTGGCCGAACTTGAGACAGGCCTCGCCGATTGTCGGATCGTACACGATCGGCAGGAATCGCGCCGGATCAGACATAACGGTGCGGTAGAACAGCGTTTCGTCGTGGTCGAGCAGATTGACGAGATAGATGTAACGATCAAGGTCGGTGGTCTTATGCCCCAGCTGGGTCAAGACTCGTCGCAGCTGTAGATCCTCGGTCTCGGTGACATCGGGCACGAGGCCAATGAGGCCAAGCGATTGCCGCTCGGCTTCGGTGAAAGCGGTTGACTTGTTCAGAGAGGGATCCTGGATCAGCTGCGAGCCGCGCTTCGCGATGGTGGTCATCGGGGTTGCTCTCCGTCGTTATTTTGCGAGGTGGGCGGTGAGTGGGGTCCTCGTTATGTGCCGCTTGCGACGTATGGCCTGACCATCTTTGCCGGATCGACAACGCGATCGAATTCCTCCTCGTTTACAAACCCGAGTTCCAGCGCTGCGGCCTTCAGCGTGAGGTCGTTGTCCATCGCACGGTGGGCAATCTTCGACGCCTTGTCGTACCCGATCACCGGCGCTAGCGCGGTAACAAGCATCAAGGAACGATCAACGTACTCCTTGATCTTCGTCAGATTTGGGCGGGTGCCCTCAATCAGAAACCTGCGGAAATTCGTGCACCCATCGGCCATGATCGTGATCGAGTGTGTGATGTTGAAGATCATTAGCGGCTTATAAACGTTCATCTCAAGATAGCCGCCGGCTCCGCCGAAGCCGACCGCCACGTCGTTGGCCATCACCTGCGCGGAGATCATGGTCAGCGCTTCGGCCTGGGTGGGGTTCACCTTGCCCGGCATAATCGAGGAGCCGGGCTCGTTCTCGGGGATCTCCAACTCCGCAAAGCCGGCGCGCGGGCCGCAGGACATCAGACGGATGTCGTTGCCGATCTTGTAGAGCGACACCGCCAGCGTACGGAACGTGCCGGACAGCTGGACCAGCGCGTCATGCGCGCCCTGCACAGCGAACTTGTTCGGCGCGCTGACAAACGGCAACCCGGTGAGCTTCGCGATCTCCGCCGCCGCCGCTTCGGCGAAGCCAGGGGCCGCGTTGATGCCGGTGCCCACCGCGGTGCCGCCGAGCGCCAACCGGTACACGCCCTTCAGCGCGTCCTCCGTCCGCTCGATGTTGTCGCTGAGCATTGTGGCGTAGCCGGACCATTCCTGCCCCAGTGTGATTGGCGTGGCGTCCTGCATGTGGGTGCGGCCGATCTTGACGATGTCCTTCCATTCCTCGGCCTTCGCCGCGATTGCGTCGCGCAGGCCGGTGATTGCCGGCAGTAACCGCCCCGTCACATTCACCACGGCGGCGATGTACATCGCCGAAGGGAAAGAGTCGTTGGACGACTGCGACATGTTCACATGGTCGTTCGGGTGCACCGGCGCCTTGCTGCCCAGCGCAGTGCCCGCGAGCTGGCAGCAGCGGTTGGATACTACCTCGTTGACATTCATGTTGAACTGCGTGCCGCTGCCGGTCATCCACACATGCAGCGGGAACATGTCATGGTGCTGGCCGGCCAGGATCTCGTCGCAGGCCTGCACGATTAACCCGTGCGCCGAGTCGTCCAGCCGGCCGCCCGCGTGGTTGACATTGGCCGCCGCCTTCTTCAGCGTGGCGTAAGCGGTGATCATCTCCCGTGGGATCAGGTCCTTGCCGATGCTGAAATGCTCCAGCGACCGCTGCGTCTGCGCCCCCCACAGCTTGTCAGCGGGCACTTCCACCACGCCCAAGCTGTCGGTTTCTCTGCGAACTCCGGTCACGTAGATCAGTCTCCCGAACCCGTTTCGTCAAACAGGTGTATCAATCACCGCTCCTCAGCTATCAGGCATTTTCCCCCAATTCCTCGGCCGAATCGGAGCGCGCTGGCACGTCCCGGCCGGACCGCATGGCACGTGCTCTCAAAATACCGCCGGGTATGCTAACGGTTTCCGCAATCCCCGTCCAGGGATCACGGCGCTAAGCGGGGCAAGCTCCAAAGAGCAGTGCAACAGACAATCGCCGCACCTTGCGGCTGTAAGTTTCTCCGGCCCCAATCGAATGGCTTATACCGCCGCCTGCTTCGCCCGTGGGCGCAAATTCTAGCTTTCCAGGCCGGCGATGGCGCGGGCAAAATCCCGCGCCTCGAAAGCTTCGAGGTCGCCAACCCCTTCGCCGACCCCGATGAAATGCACCGGAAGCTGGAATTTCTCGGCGATCGCGACGAGGATGCCGCCGCGCGCGGTTCCGTCGAGCTTGGTCATGACGAGACCGGTAACGCCGGCGACACGGCGGAAAATCTCGACCTGGCTGATTGCGTTTTGGCCGACCGTCGCATCGAGCACGAGAAGCACGGCGTGCGGCGAGCTCGCGTCCACCTTTTTCATGACGCGGATGATTTTTTTTAGCTCGGCCATGAGCTCGGCCCGGTTTTGCAGCCGCCCGGCGGTGTCCATTAGCATCACGCCCGCGCCACATTCCTGCGCGGCCTTGATCGCGTCGAAAGCCAGCGCCGAGGCATCGCCGCCTTGTTTGCGGGCGATGACCGGACACCCAATGCGCTTCCCCCAGACGCGCAATTGCTCGATCGCGGCGGCGCGGAATGTATCGCCAGCGGCGAGCAGAACGCTAATCCCGTTGCTTGAGAATCGCGCCGCGAGCTTGCCGATGGTCGTTGTTTTGCCCGATCCGTTCACCCCAACCACGAGAATGACGAAAGGTTTCTTGGCCCTATCGATTTCCAGCGGCCGGGCATAAGGGGCTAGCGCGCGCTCGATTTCCGTGGCGAGGACCGCCTTGACCTCCGCGACGCCGACATTCTTGTCATAGCGACCGTGGCCGATCGCTTTCGCGATCCTCGCCGCCGTCGCGACGCCGAGATCGGCGCGGATCAGCACGTCCTCCACATCGTCGAGCATCGAAGCGTCGAGCTTGCGCTTGGTGAGGATCGCCGCGAGGCCTTCCCCGATCGAGCCGGACGAGCGCGACAGGCCATCGCGCAGCTGCGTCCACCAGCTCCGCGCTTGTTCGGCACGGGGCGGACCCGCGGAAGTCATCTCGGGCGCAGAGTCTTGCTCGAAAGCTTCCTCTTGCCCCAGGGCAGAGAGGTCAGGCGCCAAAACCTCATCTGCCGCGGCAACCTCGGGAGCGAATGGCGCGGGATGAGCGGTGGCTTCCTCACCGCCGGCCGGCGCTTCGTGCGACGGAGTTGCGGTCTCGGCCTCGGGTGGCGGCGATCGCGTCCGCGCCAACCGCGATCGATAGGACCGGATCGTCGTGCTCACGATCCCCCAGCTCCCGGAGCCAAGAAGGAACGCGCCGGCAAGTTCGATTGCTCTCTCCTGCTGCAGCACGAATTCGATCAATTGAGGCCACATGAACCAGTGCTCCCTTGGCCTTGCGCTTAGCGGAACGAGCTTAACGGCGGTCTTGGATTCTCCAGCAACACCATAGAGCACAGGGCCTCGGAGGGCGAGACGCTCAGCCTGAAACCGAGCCAACCTGATCCTTGCAGGGATAGCCGGCCCGCTTCGGGCTGCCCTGACCGCAAAACCTTAAGGCCGGCGGCGCTCAATAACTTGGTTTCGCTCTATATTACAGCTGCGAGACATGAGGGCGGACTTCGCGCAACCGGTAAGTTACACCTGAAAGTTGGATGTGACCGACCCCGGTGTGACTTTCAACATCAGCGCGCGTTTTTCGATAGTTCCGAAAGGCGCCCTGTCCGCGCCAGAGAGCCAGATCTGGCCACCCAAGGTTTCAAGCGCTGCAAAGAGCGCGTCGCGCCGGACCGGATCGAAATGGGCGGCGATTTCGTCAAGGAGGACGAGCGGCGTCATACCGCTCAACGCCGCGACGAGCCTTGCGTGCGCCAGAACCAATCCGGCGAGGAGCGCCTTCTGTTCTCCCGTCGACGCCTGAGCCGCGGCGACTTGTTTGGGGCCGTGGCGCACGCAAAAATCGCTCGCCTGCGGCCCGATCAAGGCGCGCCCCGCCGCCGCGTCGCGAGGCCGGTTGGCCCGCAAAATTCCACGATAAATGTCTTCCGCTTCTAGTGCCGGGCGGGTCGCCACCAGCCGCTCGATTTCGCCCTGCACGGCGATATCCGCCCATGGAAAGGGCGAGGTTTTGTCCCGCGTCGCTGTTATGAGCGCCGCAAGCCGCGATATGGTCTCGATCCGGGCGGCGGCAACCGCGACGGCGAGTTCGGCGGCTTCCCGTTCGATGGCGTCGAGCCAGCCCCGGTCGGCGCCAGGGCCCTCTTCCAGCAAACGGTTGCGGCTGCGCAACGCGCGCTCGAGCGAGGCCACGCGGGTCCCGTGATCGGCATCGATGGCGAGCACGAGCCGGTCGAGAAACCGCCGCCGGTCGCCCGCCGGGCCGATGAAAAGCCCGTCCATCGCGGGCGTCAGCCATATTACACGGAGATGATCAGAAAAGCCGCGTATGGACGCGGCGGGCTCGCGGTCGATCCGGTATTTGCGCAGCGGTGGCGCGTCCATTTGCGGCTCGATCCCGGTGCCTAGCCGAACGCAACCCTTTGCGGTTTCGAGTTCGACCGAGATAGCGAAGCCGCCCCTGCCATTGCTTCGCGCGCAATCGCTCAACTCTGCCCGGCGAAGGCCGCGTCCAGGCGCGAGCAGCGAGAGGGCTTCGAGGAGATTGGTTTTGCCCGCGCCATTGTCTCCAGTCAGCACGACGAGGCGCGCGTCAACGGCAACATCGAGCAAGGCGTAGGAGCGGAAATCGGCGAGCGCTAGCCGCCGCACGGCGACTTCCGCGACGGCGTTCGCGGGCGCGTGGGGTGCAGGCGTCTCCAAAGACGTTTCGCTCATCGCCGGAAAAGGCTCCCCAAAACTATGCAAATCGTCCATGTTCGACGACAAATCGAGCGATCCGGCGACAGTGGCTCGCGGGCGCGCCATGGGCGCAATGATGCCGCGACCATAATAGGCGCTGCAAGCCCGATCGTTCTTGTGACTTGGCCCTTTTCAAATTCACGCCAAACTCGAACTGCGGACGACGCATTAAGGTGATCTTCTACCTCGAAAATTGCTTATATTTCGGCCGCTTCGGGATGGCGCCATCGGTGCCGAGGCGGCGCTTTTTGTCTTCTAAAGTGGAGCCGCGAAGCGGGACCGTTTTTTTGCGCTGGCCAAGTTGGAAGTCGGTCTGCTCGCCGTCCTTTTCTATCCTGTGGGAAAGTCTGGATTTGATCCCTCGTTCAAAGTCGAATGATGCCATTCATCGCGCGGTGGGCCTTATCAGCGAGGCGGGCGCGACGCTGTTAAGGACGCGAGTGTTGCCCGCGCGACAAAGCCGGTGCTTCGCATCCTAGCTAGAATCGATCTGCTCGCCACGCTCGCCGCCAGGAGATGAATGGCAAGCTGGGATTTCGTACAGCGCTGTTGGGCAAATAACGCGGCGCCAGGCCGTTCCCCGCCTGCTCGCGCAGCGACGCCAGCGCAATCTTCGCCTTCACCCCTGGATCAATTTTCCGTCTCGTCTTGGTCATTTTCCGCTCTGTCTAAAACCATTCGGAGCAGACTTCTCCCAACTAAGCCACTGGTCCCAAAATCGACCGCCGCCTTAGCGGGTCAGATTGCCCCGGTTCGTCAATTAATTCAGAGTAAGCCTCGTATATGGGCCGTCGCGTCTTCAGGTTAGCGGCGTGAACGTGCCGATGGAGTCCACGACGCCAAGGGTCCCGCTGACGTTGCAGAGTGTCAGTCCGGCTTCGGTGCCCGCTGGCGGGGCGGCGAGCGGGCGAAACAGCAGCGATCCGTCAGGCAGAAGGGCGAAGAGCGTCACTCCGGTGGAATCGACGTAGTTCATGATCTTCCCCGAGGTGCCGCCGGTGGTGGATTTCAAGAAGATGCCCTGGGCGGCAGTACCCCTCGCCTTGCCCGCCTGCAGGTCGATGCTGAGGGCGGCGGCGTCGGTGTCGGACGTGGGGTTGGGGCCGGGATTGACGTGGGAGATCTTAACAGTGCCATGGCCGGTTTCGTGGCCGGACACCTCGAACGCGCTGAATGCGGTGTTGCGCGACACTACGTTCAGGCCGGCGTTGTTCGCTCCACCGTCGGCGGCCAGATTGAAAACTCCGACGTGGTCGCCAGGGGTCGTGGATGTGGATTTGGCGCTGACCGCAACGCCTGAAGACACGGTTATGGAAATGGGCGAAGTCATGGATCCTCCTGTTCGATACAGTTCATTCACAGTATCAGGCTAAACGATGGGAGAGTTGTCCAGTCTTTCAATCAATCCCGCATTCCTCAAGCAGCGGGGAAGACGAAGGCAAGCAGAATTTCAAACCGACCCACTGCTCAGGAGCGGTGGAGTTTGACGGAATCCCCCAAATAATGCTGTGGTGGCTTGGTTAATAGCCGGTTTCACCGAGGCGATCAACGATCAACGGCAATGGACTCTGAGCGCTATAACGCCCGCGTCGCGGAACCCAAATGGCAAAGGATTTGGGAGGAAAAAGGAATCTTCCGGACATGGAACGAAGATTCCCGTCCCAAATATTACGTGCTGGAAATGTTTCCCTATCCTTCCGGGCGCGTCCACATGGGCCATGTCCGCAATTATACGATGGGCGACGTGATCGCCCGCTATAAGCGCGCGCGCGGCTTCAACGTGCTGCATCCGATGGGCTGGGACGCTTTTGGCATGCCGGCCGAGAACGCCGCCTGGCATAATAACAGCCATCCGGCGGACTGGACTTATGCCAATATCGCTGCCATGCGCGGCCAGTTGAAGTCGATGGGCCTTTCGCTCGATTGGTCGCGCGAGATTGCGACGTGTGACCCCGCCTACTACAAGCATCAACAAAAGATGTTTTTGGATTTCCTGAAAGCCGGTCTCGTCGTCCGCAAGAAATCCAAGGTTAATTGGGACCCGCTAGATTTTACCGTGCTTGCCAATGAGCAGGTGATCGACGGGCGCGGCTGGCGCTCCGGCGCGCTCGTCGAGCAGCGCGAGCTGACCCAGTGGTTTTTCAAGATCACCGATTTCGCCGAGGACCTTTTGCGATCCCTCGACGGTCTCCCCCGCTGGCCGGAAAAAGTCCGGCTCATGCAGGCGAATTGGATCGGCCGCTCGGAAGGGCTCACTTTGCGCTTCGAGCTAGACCCGGCGCCGCGGGTCGCGGCACGCGCGATCGAAGTCTATACGACACGGCCGGACACGCTGTTTGGCGCCACGTTTTTGGCGATCGCCGCCGATCACCCCTTGGCGGCCGAGGCCGCGCGCAATGACCCTGGCTTGGTTCGCTTCATCGCCCAATGCCGGCAAGGTGGTACCTCGGTAGCGGCGATCGAAACGGCGGAAAAGAAAGGCTATGATACGGGGCTCAAAGCGCGGCACCCGTTCGACTCGGACTGGCAGCTGCCGGTTTACGTTGCCAATTTCGTGTTGATGGACTATGGCACCGGCGCGATTTTCGGCTGCCCGGCGCACGATCAGCGCGACCTCGATTTCGTGAACGCCTATGGCCTCGACAATACGCCGGTCGTCTGTCCACCGGGCGAAAACCCGGAGGCGTTCAAGATTGGCGCCACCGCTTATGAAGGCGACGGCGTAATGATCAACTCCCGATTTCTCGACCGGATGACAACGCAAGCTGCAAAGGAAGAAGTCGCCAGGCGCCTCGAAGCAATATTCGTCGGCGACCAGCCGCAAGCCAGGCGCGTGGTCAATTACCGGCTGCGCGATTGGGGGATTTCGCGCCAGCGCTACTGGGGTTGCCCGATTCCGGTGATCCACTGCGCGGCCTGCGGCGTGGTGCCTGTTCCCGCACACGATTTGCCGGTTGAATTGCCGGAGGATATGAGTTTCGACGAGCCCGGCAACCGTCTCGAGCGGCATCGCACTTGGAAACATGTTGCATGTCCCGCTTGCGGCGGCCCGGCACGGCGCGAGACCGACACGATGGATACTTTCGTCGATTCCTCCTGGTACTTTGCAAGGTTCACTGATCCGTGGAACGAGGCCGCGCCGACGACCCCCGCATGGATCGAAAAATGGCTGCCGGTCGATCAATATATCGGCGGCATCGAACATGCGATCTTGCACCTGCTTTATGCACGGTTTTTCACGAGAGCGATGCAGGCAACGGGTCATGCGGGCACGCTAAAGGAGCCCTTCGCCGGACTTTTCACGCAAGGCATGGTCGTCCACGAGACCTATCGTTCTAAGGCCGGCGAGTGGCTTTATCCAGCTGACGTCAGGATCGAGACGGGGCCTGACGGAAGGCGCGCCTTCCGTATCGATGGCGGCGAGGAAGTCGCAATCGGGCCAATCGAGAAAATGTCGAAGTCGAGGAAGAACACGGTCGATCCGGACGACATTATTTCGGCCTACGGCGCCGATACCGCCCGCTGGTTCGTGCTTTCGGATTCGCCGCCCGAGCGCGATGTCATCTGGACCGAGGAGGGCGTGCAAGGCGCCGCGAAATTCGTCCAGCGTCTCTGGCGGCTCGCGGGCGAACTCGCGCTCGTTGCCGCACCTGCCGGCACGCTCCCGCCCGCAAATTCCTCTGCCTCCGCGATAGAAATCCGCAGGGCGGTCCAAATGAGCCTGATCAAGGTCGAGGAGGATATCGAGCGGCTGCGGTTCAACCGTGCCGTCGCGCAAGTGCACGATCTAGCCAACAAGCTTTCCGCCGCGATCGGCGCGGTCGAAAGCGAGAATGTGGAGCCGGACACGCGCGCCGCCTTCCGCGAGGCCGCGGACATATTGGTGCTGATGATCGCGCCGATGATGCCGCATCTTGCCGAGGAATGCTGGGCGGCTCTCGGCCATGCGGATTTGGCGGCCGTGACGGCCTGGCCAGTCGCAGACCGGGCTCTTGTTGTCGAGGACACGATTGCGCTGCCGGTCCAGGTCAATGGGCGGAAGCGCGCGGATCTCGTTGTCGCGCGCGACGCCGGCAGGGCGGCGATCGAGGCCGCCGCGCTCGCGCTCGATCCGGTCCGCCGCGCGCTCGACGGCAGACCTGTGAAAAAAATCATCATCGTTCCGCAAAGGATCGTCAATGTCGTTGCTTGAACGGCCTCGTGGCCGGGCGCTCGCCCGCATCTTCGCCGCGCTCCCGATATGCCTCGCCCTTTCCGGCTGCATCCAGCCACTTTATGGGCCGCTCAGCGCGGGCGGCGATGTCGCCTCCGAATTGCAGGCCATCGCGGTCGAGCCGATCCCCAACCGGCTCGGCCATTACCTCGGCAACGAGCTCATCTTCGGGTTCAATGGCACCGGATCGCGGGTGCCTCCGAAATACCGGCTTATTGTGACCGTGACGGAGAATGTGCAGACTCCCTTGATCGATACGGTGAGCGGCTATGCGAGCGCCGCGAACGTCGTGGTGAACGCGGATTACCGGCTGATGCCGGTCGGGGGTACCGAGCCGATTACGAAGGGTCAGGCGATTGTCGTTGCAAGCTACGACCGGACGAGCCAAAGGTTCTCCAACCTTCGTGCCGCGCGCGATGCCGAGATCCGCAACGCGAAAAGGCTCGCCGACGAGATCCGCACCCGTATCGCGGCCGCGATAGCCGCGCGGGGATAGCCGCCCATGGTCGCGGTCAAAAGCCATGAAGCCGAGCGTTTCCTGGCTCGCCTGCCGGCGCATATTTATTTGTACCTCGTCTTTGGAACCGACGACGGGCTTGTCTCCGAGCGGGCGCGACAAATTGTCTCGCGCGCCGTCGACGATCCGAAGGATCCCTTTCAACTTGTCCGGATCGGCGGCGACGAGCTTACCATTGATCCTTTGCTCCTCGCCGACGAGGCCAATACGATTCCTCTGTTCGGCGGCCGGCGGGCGATTTTGATCGAGGCGCAGGGCAAGGCATTTGTTGCCGCGTTCGAGCCGATTCTCGCGGCGCCCCCACGCGATTGCACGATCGTCATCGAAGCCGGCGCGTTGAAGAAGGACGCGCCTTTGCGGACGCTTTGCGAACGCGAAAGAAACGCCGCGGCGATCCAGTGCTATCCCGATTCCGCCAAGGACGTCGCGCAATTGATCGACGCCGAGGTAGGCGCGGCAGGCCTGTCGATCGCGCCGGACGCCAAGGCGTTTCTCGTTTCCCAGCTCGGCCAGGACCGGCTTTCGACGCGCTCCGAACTTGAAAAGCTCATGCTTTATGCGCATGGCGCCGGCGAAATCACCCTAGACC
>JBOHJQ010000098.1:0-11513 GCA_050728655.1 Methylocella sp. | reverse complement strand
GGGCAAAGTGCAATGCCCTCGTCGATCCCGAGATCATCGACGCCCTCTATGCGGCGAGCAACGCGGGGGTCAATATCGATCTCGTCGTGCGCGGGATCTGCTGCCTCCGGCCGGGCGTCGAGGGGCTGTCCGAAAACATAAGGGTTAAATCGATCATCGGCCGGTTTCTCGAGCATGCCCGGGTTTATTGCTTCGGCGGCGGCCACGCTCTGCCGCATCCCAAGGCGCATGTCTATATATCCTCGGCCGACCTGATGCAGCGCAATCTCGACCGGAGAGTCGAGGCGCTGCTGCCGATTCTCAATCCGACCGTGCATGAGCAGATCCTTGATCAGATCATGGTTGCCAATCTGATCGATAACCAGCAGAGCTACCGGGTCTTGCCGGACGGTTCGAGCGCACGCATAAAGGCGCCTGCAAGCGAAGAGCCGTTCAATGCGCATTCCTACTTCATGACCAATCCCAGTCTGTCCGGCCGTGGAAAATCGCTCAAGCATTCGAGTCCAAAAACCCTCCTGAAACGGCTGGATGGCCGCTGAGGGCTCGATGTCCGAAAATCGCCAAGCGGCCGCGGCGCCAACTAGGGCCAAGGAGCCCGTCGCGATCGTCGACGTCGGGTCGAACTCGGTTCGTCTCGTTGTCTACGAATGTTTGAGCCGCTCGCCCCGCCCGATTTTCAATGAGAAATCGCTGTGCGCCCTCGGCAAGGGCGTGGCAACCACCGGCCATCTCCCGAATGCCGGCGTCGAAAAGGCGCTTGCGGCCTTGCGCCGCTTCCGGGTCTTGAGCGATATCATGGGCGTGTCGGTTCTGCATGTGCTTGCAACCGCCGCCGCCCGCGATGCTTCGAACGGAGCCGAATTTCTTGCCGCCGCGGCGGAAGCGATCGGTGCCCCGGTGACGCTCCTGTCCGGAGACCGGGAGGCGGAGCTTTCGGGCTTTGGGGTCATCACCGGCATCAACCGCCCGGATGGCGTCGTCGGCGATCTCGGCGGCGGCTCGCTCGAATTGATCGACGTGAAAGGCGCGCACGCCGGCATGGGCACGAGCCTGCCGCTTGGCGGTCTCACCTTGATGGATGCCTCGGGGCGTTCGCCGCGCGCGGCGGTCAAGATTGTGCGAGAGGCATTGGCCGGGTCGCGCATCGCCGAGCGGCTCGCGGGACGCACTTTCTACGCGGTCGGCGGCACCTGGCGGGCGCTCGCCAAGCTGCACATGAGCCAACGCAATTATCCGCTCGCCGTGACCCACGCCTACGTCATCCCCGCCCGCGACGCCGCCGATTTCGCGGATCTCGTCGAACGGGCGAATACCGAAACGCTGATTTCGATCGACGCGGTCAGCGCGGCCCGGCGTCCGCTTCTCGCCTATGGCGCCGTCGTGCTCGAGGAGATCATTCGCCGGGCGCGGCCGCTGGAAGTCATGATTTCCGTGACCGGCGTGCGGGAAGGCCTTCTTTACGAAATGCTCGACACGGCGCAGCGCCAGGAGGACCCGCTGCTTGTCGCGGCCGCGCAATTCAACCGGCTATTCTCCCGCGCGCCAGGCTATGCCGAGGAACTCCGCGATTGGACCGACAGCTTAATGAAGTCCTTGCATCCCGAGGAAACCGAGGAAGAACGCCGGCTTCGCCATGCCGCTTGCCTTTTGTCCGACGTCAATTGGCGTGCCCATCCGGACCACCGGCACGAGGAAAGCCTGAACATCGTCGAGAACGCCGCCTTCCTCGGCGTCGACCATCCCGGCCGTTCGTTCCTCGCCCTCGCTGCGTCCTATCGCTACCTAGGGCTCGATGCCGATGTCAGTCCGCAGCTCCGCGCGCTTGTTTCCGCGCGGACGATTGAAAGAGCGCGCATACTCGCCGCCGCGACGCGCGCCGCCTTTGTTATTTCGGGCGCGATGTCCGGAGTCCTGCCCTTGACGCAAATTGCCTGCGAGAAGACGGAATTGATCTTGACCTTGCCGCGAAGCCTTGCCGATCTCATGAGCGAACGGCTGCAAAATCGTTTGAATGTGCTGGGGCGCCTGATCGGATGTCAGCCGGCGATCACCATCTCGGGGTGAGAAGAGACAGTATCCCCGCGGGACTCTTTAAGCTTCTTCCAGGCGCTTCAAGCGCGTTTTGAGACCGTTGAAATCGGCGAGCAACGATCCGATTGAAACGGTTGCCACATAATTGACGCCGCGAACCTCCGTTTCGAAATCGTCGAGACGTCGCCCCAACGCGGTGAACCCGTGCCGCGTTTCTTCCCGATCCAATGCGAGTTCGCTCCCGACGCCCGCGATATCGGCGCGAAGGATACGAAATTGCTCAAGAATGAGGTCAGGGGTTGCGTCCGTCATGGCCGCGTCTTTTCCACTTTCGCGCTAACCTTTTCGATTAAGATTATGGTGTTCCATATACGGCAAAGGCTCAGGGGCGGTAGTAAGAATCCACCTGCTTGAAAATATGCCTTTCCACTGGCCAACACAAATTGGCATCGTTCGGCGGTTTAAGCGGTACTGGTGCGACCGTTCCGACGAATAGGGCCGGCGCGACGCAACAAAATAGGGTTGATGCAACCAAGTTTATAGCTCGATACTCACGCATCCTTCCTCTCCGGCGGCGCCAATTCCTGCCATTCGAGCGGGACCAACCTGCCCTCCTCGACGGTCAGGGCGAGGCGTCCGTGTTTCAGTTCAAGCGCCTTGGCGCCAAAAAGCTCGCGCCGCCAGCCGGTCAGTGCCGCGACCTTGGCGCAATCGTCGGCGGCGATCGCTTCGAGATCGTCGACCGTCGCGATCATCTTCACCGCCACCCCGTGGCTGTCGCTGACATGACGCAGGAGCACGCGCAAAAGCTCGACCGTCGCGCCATTGCCGCCATTGCGCCGCTCGCGCTCGATCTTCGGCAGGGTCTTGGGGTCGCGGGCAAGGCCGCGCTCGACCGCCGCCAAAATCCCGGCGGCCGCGCGCGAACGCTCCATCCCGCGCGGGAAGGCGCGCAGATTGCCCAAGGCCTCGGCCGTTTTCGGCGCGGCGAGCACGAGTTCGATCAAAACATCGTCCTTCAAGACCCGCGCGCGCGGCACGTCACGCGTCTGCGCTTCGGCCTCCCGCCAGGCGGCGACCTCGATGAGCACCGCGAGATCGCGCGGTTTGCGGACCCGGCTGCGGAAACGCTCCCAAGCGTTTTCGGGGTGCTGTTCATACGTCGAAGGCGACGTTAAGAGCGCCATTTCGTCGGCCAGCCAGCCGGCCCTGCCGGTTTCCTCCAATTTGGCGCGCAGGAACCTATAGATGTCGCGCAAATAGGTGACATCGGCGATCGCATATTCAGCCTGGGCCGGCAAAAGCGGGCGCCGCGACCAATCCGTGAAGCGCGAGGATTTATCGAGCCTGACTTTCGTAACCGTCTGAACAAGATCGCCGTAGGAGACTTGATCGCCAAAGCCGCAGACCATCGCGGCGACCTGGGTATCGAACAGCGGCGCGGGAATCAATTTTGCCAAATTCCAAATAATTTCAATATCTTGCCGAGCAGCATGAAAGACTTTTGTCGGCTCCTGGTTGGCCATCAGCTCGAAAAAGGGCGAAAGATCGAGCCCCTCGGCCATCGCATCGACAGCGACGGCTTCTTCTTCCGACGCGAGTTGCACGACGCAGAGACGCGGCCAGAAGGTCGTTTCCCGCAAAAATTCGGTATCGACGGTGACGAAGGGGTGGGTTGCAAGGCGGCGACAGACGGCGCTGAGGTCTTCGGGCGTGGAAATCAGGGTCATAATGGCTCAATAATGCAAAGCTGGACCATCGGCTATAGGCTCTCTCGCGTTCCAGGGCCTACCCGGCCGGCCCTCACAACCCCGCCTTGACAGACGCCGCCTCCCATGCGGTTCTCCGCGCGCTTGGCGCAAACCACAACGCCGCGCCCAACCCTCTTGCTCTTGCTCGTGGCCACCTATCATGCACCGCTACCGCTCCCATAGCTGCGGCGACCCGCGGGAAACGCACGCCGGCCAGACGATTCGGCTTTCCGGCTGGTGCCATCGCATTCGCGACCATGGCGGCGTGCTGTTCATCGATCTGCGCGATCATTACGGCGTGACCCAATGCGTGGTCGACCCGGATTCGGAGGCTTTCGGTCAAGCCGAAAAGCTGCGTTCGGAATGGGTCGTCCGGATCGACGGCGCTGTCAGGAAACGCCCCGCGGGCACCGAAAATCCCGAAATGCCGACCGGCCTTGTCGAAGTCTATGTCACCGGAATCGAGATTTTGGCAGCCGCCGCCGAATTGCCCATGCCGGTGTTCGGCGAGCAAAATTATCCGGAAGACATGCGGCTGCGCTATCGTTTTCTCGACCTGCGCCGCGAGAAGCTGCATCACAATATCATGCTGCGCGGAAGAATCATCGACTCTTTGCGCGCGCGGATGAAGGCCCAGGGCTTTTTCGAGTTCCAGACCCCGATACTCACCGCTTCGAGTCCCGAGGGGGCGCGCGATTTTCTGGTGCCGTCCCGCTTGCATCCTGGAAAATTCTACGCCCTGCCGCAGGCGCCGCAGCAGTTCAAGCAGCTCATCATGGTGGCGGGCTTCGACCGCTATTTCCAGATCGCGCCTTGCTTTCGCGACGAAGATGCGCGCGCCGACCGCAGCCCGGGTGAATTCTATCAGCTCGATATCGAGATGAGTTTTGTCACCCAGGAAGATGTGTTCGCGGCGGTCGAGCCGGTGTTGCGTGGGGTTTTCGAGGAATTCGGCGGCGGCCGTCCGGTGGCGCAAAGGTTTCCGCTGATTCCCTATGCCGAGACCATTCTGAGATATGGTTCCGACAAACCAGATCTTCGTAATCCGCTGATTATCACCGATGTGACGCAACAGTTTGCCCGCGCGGATGTCACGTTCAATGCCTTCAAGAATGTCATCAAGGCGGGCGGTGTCGTGCGCGCGATTCCGGCGCCTGGCGCGGCTCGGCAGCCGCGCTCCTTCTTCGATAAACTTAACGATTGGGCGAAGGGGGAAGGCGCGGCGGGCCTAGGCTATATCATCTTCGAAGGGGAGGGCGGCAGGCTTACAGGCAAAGGACCGATCGCCAAATTTCTTGCTCCCGAAGCGCAGGGACAAATCGCGGAAAGAGCCGATCTCAAATCCGGCGACGCGGTGTTCTTCGCCTGCGATCAACAGGAAAAAGCGGCGAAACTCGCGGGCGCGGCGCGGCTCAAAATTGGCAATGAACTCGGTCTATCGAAAAAGGATGTTTTCGAATTCTGCTGGATCGTCGATTTTCCGATGTACGAATGGAACGAGGACGAGCAGAAAAACGACTTTTCGCATAATCCTTTTTCGATGCCGAATTTCGATCCCGAGGCTTTTCTCACGCTCGATCCGGCCGATGAAAAGACAATTCTTAGCATCAAGGCTTTTCAATATGACATCGTCTGCAACGGCGTCGAGCTTTCCTCCGGCGCGATAAGAAACCATCGCCCCGACATCATGAAGCAGGCGTTCGCGCTCGCCGGCTATGGCGAGGATACGCTGCTAGAAAAATTCGGCGGCATGTACCGCGCCCTCCAATATGGCGCGCCGCCGCACGGCGGGATCGCGCCGGGCCTCGACCGCATCGTCATGCTGCTCGCGGGCGAGGAAAATTTGCGCGAGGTCGTGCTTTTTCCGATGAACCAGCGCGCCGAGGATCTGCTCATGGGCGCGCCCGCCACGGTGACCCCGAAGCAATTGCGCGAGTTGCACATCAGACTCAATTTGCCTCAATCGAAGAGCGGATAAGGCACTCGCCCCACGCGAACGCACCAATGTTCGAAATGACTCGGGCCGCTCGCCCCTGTCTGCCTGGCCGCAGCGCTGGTAGGGCGGATTTAATGAGTCTGGACCCAAGTTTTGTGAAACCGATGGACATTTTTCAATGCTCGGCAAAGGCATCCCCATCGCTTTGCGCATCAATCGGCAAATTCGCTTTTAAAACGGGATGTCGTCGTCGATGATGTCCGCCGCGCGGCTCGGGCCCGTGGCGGCGGAAGCGCGGTCCGGCGCCTGCTCCATCGGCGACGCGCGACCGAAAGAACTACCGGACGCCTCCAGGGCGCCGGTGGTGTCGCCGCGGCCGCGGCTGTCCAGAAGGGTCAGTTCGCCGCGAAAGCGGGTCAGCACCACCTCTGTCGTCTTGCGCTGATTGCCGTCGCGATCGGCATATTCGCGCGTCTGCAATTGCCCTTCGAGATAGATCTTCGTTCCCTTCTTGCAATATTGCTCGGCGATCTTACCCAAATTCTCGTTGAAGATCACGATATTGTGCCATTCGGTCCGCTCCTTGCGCTCGCCAGAGGCTTTGTCGCGCCAGGATTCGGACGTGGCGAGAGAAAAGCTTACGATAGGGTCGCCGGCGCCGGTTCGCCGCACCTCAGGATCGCGGCCAAGATTACCGACGAGAATGACCTTGTTGACGCTCCCAGCCATGATTGTCTCTCCTATTGCAAATCAGCAAATCTACTGCTTATGGCGAACCGCTCCTTTGTCGCATATCCGCGGTCCCCTTGGCGCGGCTCGCGGGATTTGGCCGCGACATTCCGGGTATAAACGCTCTTTTTGTTCTAACACCGCGACGGGCCGGTGCAAGCCGCCGGCCCGAAAATCAACCCAATTGATGGCGACACCGCGAACATGCCCAGCTTTCGCTAGCACGGCGGGCACGCCGCTGTCATAAAATAAATTATGATATTTTTTTGTTGGACCCCTTCACAAACGCACCAAAATATGAGAACATAAAGATAACATTTAACGAACATAAGGGAACGAAAGAATGCAAAAGCCGGCATCGTTAGCGCGCAGATTAAGTCGCGTTTCGAGCGAGGAAAAAGCTGCGAAACCTATTGAAATCACGGAGATTGTCGACGGCGCGCAATGCACCGCCGCCTATATTGCGCAACTAACAGGAGAACTCGCGACCCTCGCCAACGGCGCGCGCTTCGCCAGTTTGGCCCTTCTTCTCGCCAGAGCCCAGCTCGAAGCCGAGCTTTGGTCGTTTCAAGGCAAATGACGATCGCCGCTTGTACGCTCGTGCTCGAGACCGCCTGCGCAACCGGCATGTCACGTTGGCGCCCCTGCCTCGCCGGGAGCGCTCGATCGCGCCAAGCGCTCTCGATAGTCCGAAGGCTTCCACTGACGCCGGCGCCTGGTCTTGTTCGGCAGGCTTTTGAAGAAGCAAGTCTGGGCGCCCCCGGCGCTCATCACCAAGCTGAAGAGCCATGGCGCCGCCCGGCGGCAGATCATCGCGGGGGCCGGGCACCGTCAGCACCGGCCTCGACTACCAGGGCCAAAATTTTCCACGCACGGCCAGGCCGCCAAATTCTGCATCCGCCGCCGGAATCACACTGCCGGCGACGCATTCCGGTCCGCCCGCAACCAGACACGGACAACTTGGTCGGGGTCAACGCCGCGCCAAGGCTGGATAATCACGCCCGCGGCTAGTCATGGCACAGCCCTTGGCGTTCGCTCGATCTTGGGACACCAAGTCGCCGGTGCCGGGCCAAGCCTCGCGTCTTGCGGCGCCGCTACCGGCTGCGGCAAACTTGCCGTTGGTGTCGCGGCCGCGGCTTTCTTGGCCGCAATTGCCGCTTGCCGGTCGATGAGTCTTGAGCCTAGGGCGTGACATAAAAAATTCTCGCGCTATCTTGTGCCATCGCGACACCAACCAATTTGCATGAGCGCGGGCGGATCCGATGGCGGCAGAACCAGAGATCGAACTGAAGTTCCTGTGCGGGGAAAGAGACGTAGCCAAAGTCAAGGCCCTGGTTGCGGCGGCCTCCGGCGCCCGGCAGGCGGCCCATCAGCGCCTTCGCACGATCTATTTCGATACGCCAGACCATGGCCTTTGGAAACGCGGGTTTACTGCGCGGGTCCGGGCGACAGGAGAAGGATATGTTCAGACCGTCAAGCGGATTGCGTCGTCAAGCATTCAAAGAGACGAATGGGAAGCGCAAACCGGCCAGCCCGAGCTCGATCTGGGGCAACTCAAAAATACCCCCCTCGCGCGTCTCGCCGGCAAATCTTCCATTCGCCGCGCTCTGAGACCCGCCTTCCAAGTGGATGTTGAACGCACGTCGTTCATGCTCGAAACCGGCGCTAGTCGGATCGAGGCCTCGCTCGACCAAGGCGCGATCGAGGCGAACGGTGAAAAGCTAGGCGTGCGCGAGCTCGAACTCGAGTTGAAGAGCGGCGATCGGTCCGCCCTGTTCAAACTTGCCCGCGCCTTCGTGGCGCAGGCGCCGCTCCGCCCAAGCCTCATAAGCAAAGCCGAGCGCGGCCATCTTCTTGCCGGGGGAGCCTGGGGCCGCGCGGCGAAAAGTTCAACGCCGCGTCTTGCCAAGGACATGACGTGTCGGCGGGCGTTCCAGGAAATCGGTCAGACCTGTCTGCACGACTTTCATTTGAACCTCCCGGGTTTGGAGAAGTCTGACAGTGTCGAGGCGTTTCACCAAGGACGCATCGCGCTCAGACGCCTTCGTGCGGGCATGGCCCTTTTTAAACCCATGGTCTTCGATGATGCCTATCGAAGACTTCGCGACGAACTGAAGTGGCTGGCGGGTTTGTTTGGCGCGGCGCGGGACCTGGATGTCCTGCGCGGAAACTTGCCGCCGTCGGCGCCGGAGCATCAAGCGAGCCTGCGGGCGGAAGAGCTCGCCAGTGATTGCGAAGCCAAGTGTCTTCGGGCGCATCAGGCGGTCGTCAAAGCCCTGGATGGCGAACGCGCGCGGATCTTGCTGCTCGATCTCGCGGTGTGGATCGAGGACGGAAGATGGCAAAGGCAATCCTCCGGCATCGCGGACGAACCAATACAAAGTTACGCCGGCGCCCGCCTGAGAAAACGCTGGCGAAAACTCGTGAAACAAGGCGCGGGCCTTGCAAAGCTTGCTTCCGGCGCCCGCCACCAGATTCGCATCGAGGCAAAAAAGCTGCGCTACATTGCGGAATTCCTGGTCGATGTTCCAGGCGTCGCCAAGGATCGTAAGCGCTTAAAACAACTCATCTATTGCTGCGAAAAGCTGCAGACGGCCCTCGGCGCGATCCGTGACGTGGAGGCCATGGCCGATTTCATGGAAAGCGAGGTTGGGGTGGGCACCGACGCCGCCAATGGCGGAGCGAAGACAACAGTTTTGCCGGCCGGTCCGCCGCCGCGACTGAAGGGCGGGATAGAAAGGGAACTCCAAAAGGCGGTCCGCTCCCATTCGCAATTGGCTGCGATCGAGCCGTTTTAAGGCCACCGCAATGGCTTTTCGTCAGGCCCGCGCTGAGGGCCCAGCGCCAGTAGAGGTGTTCATTGAGCTGCGCCGCGAGCACGCTCCGCGGCTATTGACAGCGTGCCACGAACCGGCAATCTCGCGGATCGTGTTGCACGGCGCATCTTTCCGGCCCCCCGGAAAAGCTTAGGGTAAAGCCCAACTCTTGATGTCGAAAGCGCGTCGCATCAATGCATCACCCCTCTTGCCGGAAGGGCTGCGCATATACGCGGTCGGCGATGTCCACGGCAGGGCGGATTTGCTCAAACAATTGTTTTCGCGGGTAGATGAGGATCTCAAAGAACACCCAATAGGCGAAACCATCGAAATCTTCCTCGGCGACTATATCGACCGCGGGCAGGACTCCGCGGCCGTTTTGGAACTGGTGATCGAACGCGCCCGGACCCATCGCACGTCGTGCCTCAAGGGCAATCATGAATTCTTTCTTTGCGAATTTCTTGAAAATCCCGGCGTTCTCAAGCATTGGGCGCAGTATGGCGGCCTGCCGACGCTCGCCTCTTACGGCCTGGCGCCGTCCATAAATGCAAATCCCAAGGAACAGGCGGAGCTCGCCGCACGGCTTTGCAACGCCATGCCGAACAGCCACAGTCAGTTTCTCGCCGGGTTAAGGCTTTGTTTTACCTGCGGGGATTTTTTCTTTGTCCATGCGGGAGTGCGGCCAGGCACTCCCCTGTCACGCCAACGCGAGGAAGATCTGCTTTGGATAAGAGATGATTTTTTGCTGCACGAGGAGCCATTCGAAAAAATTATCGTTCATGGCCACACCCCGGTCTGGGAACCAGAGGTGCGCAACAACCGCATTAACATCGACACAGGCGCTTTTGCGACTGGCCGGTTGACATGCTTGCGGCTGGAACGCGATAAGATTGGATTCGTTTAGAAAATTATCCGGTCTGGCCGGACCGGATCATGTTCTAAACTGTCTGTTCCGGGACGATTTTTAGTTTCACCGTTTGCAGTTCATGCGCCAGCCGCAGGGAACAGAATCGTCGACGTCGGAGCCGTCTCACCCCCAGTTCCAGGCACTCCTTGCAAGGCTAGATCTCATGTTCTCATCGGCGGCCATAAGGCTGCGTTCGGCGCCTCTGGTCTTTGGCACTTGTCTCGGACTATCCGGCCATTGGATGTTGCTCTTGGAGTTGCTGAGGCCAAAGCCCCGCGGCCTTCCGTTCGATCGCGACGCCGACGAAGCAGCGTCGGCGCGCTGGAGCCGCGCGGTTGTTGCCGCGGAAACCGGCGCGCTCAAGGGAGGTCTTTGGGCCGAAGCCGCGTTCACCGGCGCGCGATTGATGGGGACCGATCGCTCGACGAGCCTAGACCGGATCAATTGCGGACAACTCGCGCGGGCCAGAACCAACGCGGAAGAGGCCCTAGCGCGCGCCCCGGGCAATGGCGCGGCATGGCTTTATTTGGCTAGACTTCCGGCAATTTCGCGGGATGGCGAGAACCGTGTTGGGAATCTCCTCGAAATGTCGTATTTCAACGCGCCAAGTGCCTTGGACCTCGTCCCCTGGCGCCTCGAACGCGGCAACTTCAAGTGCGCGCGCGGACAAGGACCTCCAGGCGTTCATCAGGAGCCAGGGATTGTGGATCGCGGGCCAGAATTTCAACAAGCGATCGTGGCCGCCTATCGCGACGCCAGGCCGCGGAACCGGCCTATTTTCGAATCTCTTGTGGCCGATGTCGAGGCGACCGTGGGCCAATTGCTTCGCTGCGGGCAACCAAAATGAGTGCGATCGGCCGGCTGCGGCGGCTTTCTGGAAAACCGGTATTGAATTCGCTTGTCCCGCAAGTCCCGCGCGGCGCGACGTTTAAGCTCGCTCCCGCGCCGAGTCGCGAACGCCATGCCCCCGCGCAAAGGCCAGACGAAACCGTTCCGTCCCGCCAGTTCCGCAATTGCCAAGGGCAGCAACGATGAGGAAGATCAGAGTAGAAAATCCCGTTGTCGAACTCGATGGCGACGAAATGGCGCGGATTATTTGGCATTATATACGCGACAAGCTCATTCATCCTTACCTCGAGATCGATCTTGAATATTACGATCTCTCGATCGAAAACCGCGACGCGACAAACGATCGGATCACGGTGGAGGCCGCCAATGCCATCAAGAAACACGGCGCTGGCGTCAAATGCGCCACCATCACGCCGGACGAAGCCCGGGTGGAAGAGTTCAAGCTGAAGCAAATGTGGAAATCGCCGAACGGCACGATCCGCAATATTCTCGGC
>JBOHJQ010000097.1:0-11744 GCA_050728655.1 Methylocella sp. | reverse complement strand
CCTTCCCATTCATCGCACGGCAGACCCGAGCGTATCTGAACTTTGAAGTCAAGGATCTGCGACCGCCGGAGGCGGCGCGCCACTCGAAATCGGACTTGTCCGATTTCGACATCATAAATGCCGAAATGCCGATCTCGGCAACAGCCGAGATCGGATCGCGTCCTTGAGTTCAAAGTTCAGATGCGCTTTTGTGCCGCCATGCGATGAGTTCTTGTGCGCAAGCTCGCGCGGAAAACACCCTCGTCCTGAGGAGCCGGCGAAGGCGGCGTCTCGAAGGGCGAGGAGAGGCCCCTGCCGTTCTTTTCGCGCGTGCCGATCAAAGAGATTGCCGCTCCGGCCGCACCTTCCCGTTCATCGCACGGCAGACCCAGGTCACCTTTGACAAAGCCCTGCGTGGTCAGCGGCAGAAAAAGCCTCGTGAATTCTCATACCAGGCTCAGAGATTCCAACGAGCCGATCGTGTTGTCGACGGACTGCTCGATCAAGCGCTGTTGCAGGCTGACAATATCGACAGCCCGGCGGGAAGAGTGGACTAGGGGAACGAGATACCATTCAGCGGCGCCATAAAATTCGTTCACGATGGCGTCAAGCGCCGCGGCATGCGTTTCCTTTGCTCCTTGCAACACTTTCCTGATGCCTTCTTCAATGTCATGCAGCTTGTTGTGGATTTGTTTTTGCTTGCGCTCCTCTGGATTGGCAAATGCCTTATAAAGATAGGCGACCGCCATCGGTCCGATAATCGCGGCCGAAAAAGGAACGGCTAGGGGCGCAGTCAGGCTTGCGAATCCCGTGGCTACCATCGCGAGCGATCCCGCACCAGCCACGCCGGTCGCCAAGATCGTAAAGTTTGCCGCTTGGTCGATAGAAATCATGATCCGCGCTCGCGATAAGGATGGAGGCAGCAGAAGTTCTACAAACTCCTTTTGCTCGATACTTCGAAGCAGACGAGGACGCGAAGCCGATAATTCACTTTGGAAAAGCATCAACTCCTTCTCGAGTAATTCCACTCGCCGTTCATGCCGCCATTTTAGCTTCTCATAGCGTGCTTGCAGCGTTCTCCCGTGTTGATTCTTGGCGAAAGTCTTCCAGACGCTCTCATTCAACCAGTCCCCGCCGCGAACGCGATCTTGCAGGCCCAATTGGATTTCGTTACCCGCGTTCGCAACGAAATCCTCAATATCTTCTTCGAACTCTCGTTTTTGAAGTTCAACTTCCCGCTCCAGAGCGTGAAGACGCTGCTTTACTTGTTGGACGGTGGACGAGATTGCATCAGATACCTTTGTAACGAGTTCTCTCCGTAAAACCAAGGATTCACGCTGTTTGAATAGTTCATCGGCATCGGCTCTGATCTGTTGTACCAAGCCCTGACACATCTTGCGTGCCTCTTCCATATCTTGCGGCCTTCCGTCGGCTAGCTTGTTTGAGATCTCTTCCACCAGTTGGACGTGGCCGTAGGCATAGGCGACACCTAGAATGCTATCCAACCTTTCGTCTTTCTGCTTGACGAATCCTTTGATAATATCGAGGAAGCTGCGATCCCTCGGGGGCACGAAATTGGCCAGGACACGCGGCTCAACTCGCGTGTTCAATGCCTTTGCTACCCGTGCATAAAGATCGTGAGCTTGATCCCCTTGGAGTGCTACAATTGGCGCCGTCGTTTCCAGCGCCGCCTTTCGCACATCGTCGGGCAGTAATTTAGACGCCGCCTTGAGTTCCTTAAGCGCCCCATCGAGATCGCACCTGCCGGACGCCAAGGCACGCATGACGATTGCGGCAAGCAAGGCGGGGCCATCCGATGCAGACAAGGCAGGGTCATTTAGGCTGTCGGCAATTTTGCTAACCGTCTTAATGCAACACGTGTACTCAAGGATGGTGATAGGGCCATTGGCCATCGCCAAAGCGGCTAACACGCGAGCAAGCACCGCAACATAGTCGGAGGCGCTCGCTTCGGCATCTTCGACGTTCGGGATCATTAGCTCCTTCATCACAACCTCTTAATAATTATCGAGGGCTTCGGAAACATGTCATTGCATTGTTAGTTATCAAGGGCCTCGGAAACATGTTATTGCGCATTGGTTTCGTTACAGTTATTGGAGACGTCAATATGGCAAAATTCCGTAACCTGCCCTTAGGCTTGGCTAATCCAGGATGTATTGCGTGACCGGCCACCCTGAGCGTGGCGCCGCCGCAATCGCCAACGCCTTCTGAATAGTGCCTGCCATTGCCGCAAGCCATGCCGAAAAATCGACGTTCGCCTGGCGGGGGGCGCTTGGTTTTGCCGTGAAGTCTGGCCCGGACATCGGCCCAGACGGTGCCGCGGCGGAACGTCGCGCCCATGGCGAAGTGGTGCTGGCCGTGCGCGAGCTGCGATCGCCCAGCTGAAGCCCGCCTGACAGCGGAAGCCCGTGAGGCGGTCGTTCGCAAGCTGATCCATCAATATAGCCGGCCCTACCTTCCCATTCATCGCACGGCTAACCCGAGCGTATCTGAATCTTGAAGTTAAGGATCGAAGTTCGCCGGCGGCCGCGCGCTTTTGGCGCGTCCTTCAGTTCAAAGTTCAGATGCGCTTTGCCGCCGCCGCGCGATGAATCGATTTCCTTGCACAAGCCCGCGCGGAAAACTCGCCCACCTCGCAGCAAAGCCCTCGTGCTTCGAGACGGGCTCTCCGAGCCCTCTCTCCAATCGCCCGCTTCCATTGCGTTCGCTGCGCGAGCCGCTTCCTCTCGCCTTCGCGTCTACGTCGAACCGGCTCACGCCGGACGCTCCGCTTTCGACGTTGACGCCGCTATCGGCTCGCTCGCAACGGAACCTCGCGCTTCGTTCCGCTCAGCGTGTGGGCGTGGTGATGAAAAGGGCCGCGCTACAGCGGCGTGGCGTGGCTTTCGATCCGCGGCGGCGGCAGTGATTCCGTCTTGGCGACCCCGGCCTTCACGGCTGACTGAATTTTTTCGAAGGCACGAACCTCGATCTGGCGCACCCGCTCCCTTGAAATGTCGAATTCGTCGGACAGCGCCTCGAGGGTCATCGGTTCCTCGGCAAGCCGCCGCGCCTCGAAAATGCGCCGCTCGCGCGGGTTTAGCACGCCGAGCGCCTCGCCGAGCGCGGCGAGACGATTGCCGGTCTCCTCGTGTTCGACAAGGGTGCGCTCCTGGCTGGCGGCGTCATCGACCAGCCAATCCTGCCATTCGCCCTCGCTTGGCTCGCGCAACGGCGAATTCAGCGAGGCGTCCCCCGTCATCCGCCGGTTCATATCGATGACGTCCTTTTCGCTGACGCCGAGCCTGCGCGCGATAGTCTTGACTTGGTCGGGACGCATGTCGCCGTCGTCGAGCGCCGAAATCTGGCTCTTCGCCCGCCGCAAATTGAAGAAAAGCTTCTTTTGGCTCGCCGTGGTGCCCATTTTCACGAGTGACCAGGAGCGCAGGATATACTCTTGAATTGAGGCGCGGATCCACCACATGGCATAGGTCGCCAGGCGAAACCCTTTGTCTGGCTCGAAACGCTTGACCGCCTGCATGAGGCCGACGTTGCCTTCCGAGACAACTTCGCTGATCGGCAGACCATAGCCGCGGTAGCCCATCGCGATCTTGGCGACGAGCCTGAGATGCGAGGTCACGAGCTTGTGCGCCGCGTCGGGGTCCTCATGCTCGCGCCAGCGCTTGGCGAGCATATATTCCTCCTGCGGCTCCAACATCGGAAAACGCCGGATCTGAGTGAGATAACGCGCAAGCCCGCTTTCACCCGAAATCATTGGCAGGGCGGCACTCATTGCACCTTCTCCTTGGAACCCCTGGGTCAGCGGGTTCCCCTCGGCCGCTTCCTCTGCCGGCCACGCGATTCGGTAATATAGAATGCCGCGACCGTGGCCGAAAGGGGCTAGGCAAGGCATTCGGATTAAAGATTGGCAATATTACATGACGCATAAGGATCAAGCTGTACGATATAACACACTCTCGCCGCCTCTTACCTCACCCTTAAATTACGCTGGCTTTGGGTGCGGCGTTACACAATGCGGTAAAATAAGTGTGAAACCTTGAGCAAAACACGCAACCTGCCGTGGTTTTCTTGCATCGGCCTGACGGCGCGGCGAGGCATCAACTTTATTGTTACGATCTAGCTATGTCCTCTCCGGCGAGTGCGTCGCGCAGTCTTCGCAGGTCTTGCGGCAGAGCGCTCTCGAAGCGCATTTGGATGCCCGTCACCGGATGCGGGAAACCGAGCGCTGCCGCGTGCAAGGCTTGCCGGGAGAGATAATCTAGGCAGGCCTGGGCGGCGAGCGGGAGCCGCGCCGTTTTGCTCTTGAAACCCATGGCATAGATGGGGTCGCCAAGCACCGGATGACCGATATGCGCCATATGGACGCGGATTTGATGGGTTCGCCCCGTCTCCAGTGTGCATGAAAAAAGGCTTGCTTCGCCAGCAAAGCTCTCGATGAGCCGCCAATGGGTCAGCGCGTGCCGGCCGCGCGGCGCTGGAACGACGGCGATCTTTTGGCGGCCGGAGGCATGACGGGCGAGCGGCGCATCGATGGTGCCGGAAGGCCGCGCCGGTGTGCCCCAAACAAAGGCCAGATACGCGCGGACAAGCGGCAAAGTCTTGCCGTGATCGGCGAACAGCTTGGCAAGGCCCTGATGCGCCGCGTCCGTCTTCGCGACCACCAAAAGGCCCGAGGTGTCCTTGTCGAGCCGGTGCACGATGCCGGGCCTTTTCACTCCTCCGATGCCCGAGAGGCTTGCGCCGCAATGGGCGAGGAGCGCGTTGACGAGCGTACCCGATTCATGTCCGGCGGCCGGATGCACCACGAGCCCGGCCGGCTTGTCAATGACGATCAGATGTTCGTCCTCGAAGACGATTTCGAGCGGAATATTTTCGCCCAAAGGCGCGGGATCGGCGGGCGGAGGAAGGCGCAAGCCGATGGTCTGCCCGGCGCGAAGCAGAAAACTCGGGTCTTTCGCCGTCACACCATCGACTGAAGCATGGCCCGCTTCGATCAGGCTCTTTACTCTCATGCGCGATAAATTCGTCGCCGCCGCAAGAAAACGGTCGAGTCTCTCGCTGCCGTGCTCGGGCGCAACGCGATAGGCACGGGAAAGATGATTTTCCTGACTCATGCTCATGCTTGTTCGGCCCGTCGCCTCCTAGTGGCCCGAGTCATTTAGAACGTTGGATATCGATGCTGTTTGATGCGGGCGTCATCGGTCGTGAACCGCCAGTTGCCTTGGCGTAATGGGCATTGCGGTGAGCCTCCCATGCGGCGGCGCCTCGGCCGCAGCGAGTCTTTTCGGCGGCGCGTCGCGTCGGCAACGCCGCCCAATGTAAAGCCCCCGAACCACTCGAAGCGAACTCGGGGGCATTTCTGAAAAAGGCACCCCGCGAGAGAGGCTAGCCATGCGCAGGTTAAGACAATTTTGATAGATATTTTGCTAGAAAATTGCGAAATTAGCCCTTAAATAGCGGCTTAGCCACGTTTGGAGAAGCCATGTTCCTCAGGTTCAGCACAACTAATCACCTGTCGATATTCGAGAAACAGGAGCTGTCCCTTATTGCCACGTCTTTGAAGGACGGCGACCAGGGCTTGATTGCTAGTAACCTTGTCCCAAGCGGTCACGTCCTGCCGTCAGCCATAATCTATGGTGCCAACGCGTCTGGGAAAAGCAATGTGCTCAAGGCTTTGCGATTTATGAGCGCCGTGGTGCGGTCGTCGCATTCGCAGAGTCGTCCTGACTCTGGTGTGCCGAGAGTACCTTTCAAGCTCGCGCATGACGCGTCACTCCGGCCTACTCTATGCGACATTGACTTCGTGGTCGATGGCATCCGCTTTCATTTTGGATTCGAGGCGACCGACAAAGAGTTTACCAGTGAGTGGCTCTATTCGTTTCCCTCAGGACGCCGTCAAATGCTCTACGAGAGAACTGGAAAGAAGGAGATCAATTTCGGACGGAGTTTGAAAGGCCGCAACCGGGTAATCGCAGACCTCACGCGAGATGATAGCTTGTTCCTTTCGGCAGCCATCCAGAATAATCACGAAGAGCTTACAAAAGTTTCCAAGTTTTTCAAAACAATGGCATTTAGTACAAACATCGCGATCGAAGGCCACGCAGTCTCGATCCGGTTCAAAGATGGACAAGTCGATCAACGCACGATTGATTTCTTGAGAAACACGGGCACAGGGATCGTCGACTTCCAGTGCGTCAAATTCGAGCGCACGGCGAAAGAACGATCGGCTATGAATGATATAGTTGCGATTTTTAATAAACTTAATCATGATGCTTATATTACCTCTAATATTGACCCTGATGGAAAGGCGACTTTAATAGAACTCGCCCACAAGGCCGATGGCGGCGAGATGATTTTCTTTAAGCCCGATAACGAAAGTGCCGGAACCCGAAGGCTCCTTATTTTGGTGAGTGCTGTCTATAAAGCGCTCGACCAAGGCTCATTGATTGTTGTCGACGAGTTGGACGCGAGCCTGCACACGCAAGTGTGCGAGGCCGTGGTTGAGCTCTTTTCAAATCCGAAAACGAATCCGAACGGAGCACAGCTCATTGCGACCACGCACGACACCAACTTGATGCGGTCTCCCATTTTGCGGCGTGATCAGATTTGGTTCACCGAGAAAGATCAGAAGGGCGCCACACATCTTTTTCCGCTCTCTGACGTGCAAACACGAAGGACTGACAACATTGAGAAGGGATATCTGCAAGGGAGATTTGGAGCTATACCATTCGCTGGGTCGGTGACGGCGCTCTTTGGCGAATTATGACTTATGGCACGTCGTCGCCAAGTTCCAGATCTTCGCCGGCGCATTAGCAAGATTTCGCCTAAGAGGAAGTTCATTCTCTACTGCGAGGGCAAGAAGACAGAACCAGATTATTTTGGCGCCCTACAAAATGTTTGTGATGGCACGCTTATCAAGATTGAGGCCATTGGCGCCGTAGGCGTGCCAAGAACAATCGCCGACCGCTCCATCGAGCGCGCTATGCTGCATAAACGCAGCGGGAAAAAGGAAGCCAATTCCTTTGAGCGTTTGGATGAGGTGTGGGCCGTATTCGACAGGGACGAACACCCGGACTTCGATCAGGCCGTCAATCGGTGCCGTGAACACGGCGTCGGGGTCGCCAGATCGAATCCTTGCTTTGAAGTGTGGTTGATCCTTCACTTCGAAGATTTCCAGTGCCCCGATGGCAGGCATGCTGTCCAAAAGTACCTTAAGAAAATTTGTCCCGACTATGACCCTGATAATGGGAAAACAATAAATTGCTTGGATGCGGTGAAGAATGTTGGGGAAGCAGAGGTGCGTGCGGAGTGTCAACTCCGCAAGCGAAAAGAGGAGGGGTTAGAATTCAGCGCTCCTTCCACCACAGTGTTTGAGTTAACGAGAGCGATTCGGACTGCAAACGTACGGAAGGTATGACAGGAGAGAGTTTGTCGCTTGTCGATAAGCCAGTCGCGATCGTCATGGCAGCGGGGCGGCGAAAAGCATTGATCGGCTTGCGAGCGGCACGCGCCGCGCAGCGCCCTTGGTCCCCTTTGCGGGCATCGGCTATCATGTGGGGCACGGAAATATTTTTACAAGCTGCGGCTGCCTCTTCGTCTTGCGCATGATGGCGCAGCCGTCATTGCCGCCCAAGCCGCGCGGGAAGCGGATGACGCGGCTGGCCCAAGGCGCGGCCGCGCCGAGTGCTTGCGAAAAGCCAAAAAACCTCGAGATCCACGCTGCCGAGGCGAGAAGAGCCGCACAACCGGCGGCCTATTCTGCCGCCGGCACATCTGGTTGCGCGAGCAAGGGAGTTGCCTCGGATGCCGCGGCGCTTTCCGCTTTTTGCGCGATAATCATTTCGTCCCGGATGTTCGCGACACGCCGGAGCTTGGCCATCGCGGCGCCCGTACCGGCTGGAATGAGGCGGCCGACGATGACATTTTCCTTCAAGCCTTCCAAGGTATCGGCCTTGCCGTTGACGGCCGCCTCGGTCAACACCCGGGTCGTCTCCTGGAACGAGGCGGCCGAGATGAACGAGCGCGTCTGCAACGACGCCTTGGTGATCCCGAGGAGCACCGGAGTTCCCGAGGCCGGCTTTTCCCCTGCCTCGATCGCCGCGGCGTTGGCCTCGTCGAGCTCGACTTGATCGACCTGCTCGCCATTCAAAAATCCGGTGCCACCGGGCTCAACGATATCGACCTTCTGCAGCATTTGCCGGACAATCACCTCGATATGTTTGTCGTTAATGCTCACCCCTTGCAACCGATAGACCTCCTGAATCTCGTTGACGAGATAGGCGGCAAGTTCCTCGACGCCCTTGATCGCCAAAATGTCATGCGGCGCTGGATTTCCATCGACGATGTAATCGCCCTTCTCGACGACGTCGCCGTCCTGGAGATGGATGTGCTTGCCTTTTGCGATCAGATATTCGATTGGCTCAGCGCCCTCTTCATTTGGAACGATCGAAATCCGCGTCTTGTTCTTGTAGTCGCGCCCGAATTGCACGGTGCCGGAGGCCTCGGCGATAATCGCGTGATCCTTCGGCCGGCGCGCCTCGAACAGTTCGGCGACTCGCGGCAGACCGCCAGTGATGTCGCGCGTTTTCGCCGAGTCCATCGAGATTCGTGCAACGATGTCGCCAGCCTTAACCGACGCGCCTGGGTCAACCGCTATGATCGAATCTACCGGCAGAGCATAACGCGCGTCACCACCGCGGTTCAACTTGCCGATCTTGCCGTCCGCCGATTTGATCACGATGGCAGGCTTCAATGTCGCGGAGCGCTGATTGAGGCGCCAGTCCATGACCAGGCGCTTGGCAATACCGGTAGCCTCGTCGATGGTTTCGGTCATGGAGGCACCTTCGACCAGATCCTCGAAGCCGACAGTCCCGGCGATCTCGGTCAGAATCGGCCTTGAATAGGGATCCCACTCGGCGATGCGCTGGCCGCGCTTGATCTTATCGCCATTGTCGACTCTGAGCCGGGCGCCATATTGGATCCTGTGGACCGCGCGTTCCGCGCCGTCCGGACCCTCGACGACGATTGCGACATTGCGCGCCATGACCATCAGGTCGCCCTCGCTATTGCGGGCGAGATGGCGATTGCGGACCTTCACGACTCCATCGAAATTGGATTCGATGAAGGATTGATCGGCGATTTGCGCCGCGCCACCGATGTGGAAGGTGCGCATCGTGAGCTGGGTGCCCGGCTCGCCAATCGACTGCGCGGCGATGACCCCGACGGCCTCGCCCATATTGACCGGCGTCCCGCGGGCGAGATCGCGGCCGTAGCACTTGCCGCAAACGCCGTTCTTGGCTTCGCAGGTCAAGACGGAACGGATCTTGACTTCCTGGATCCCGGCCGCGTTGATCCGGTCGATATGCCCTTCCTGAACCATTTCGCCGGCGGCGACGATGACCGCGCCCGAGGCCTCTTTCAAATCCTCGGCCGCGGTGCGGCCAAGAATTCGCGTCGCGAGCGAGGCGACAATCTGGCCCGCGTCGATGATTGCGCGCATGCGAATCCCATTCCGCGATCCGCAATCGAGCAAGGTAATAATCGAGTCCTGCGCCACATCGACAAGGCGGCGCGTCAGATAACCCGAATTCGCGGTCTTCAAGGCGGTGTCGGCAAGACCCTTTCGCGCGCCATGCGTCGAGTTGAAATACTCGAGCACAGTCAGCCCCTCCTTGAAATTCGAGATGATCGGGCTTTCGATGATCTCGCCCGATGGCTTGGCCATCAGCCCGCGCATCGCGGCGAGCTGCTTTATTTGCGTTGGCGAACCGCGCGCGCCGGAATGCGCCATCATGTAGATCGAGTTGATCGGTTTGTCGCGGCCGTTTTCGTCCTTCTGCACCGTCGAGATGCCGGCCATCATCTCCTCGGCGAGCTTGTCCGAGCATTTCATCCAGACATCGACGACCTTGTTGTATTTCTCGCCTTGCGTGATCAATCCGTCATTATACTGCTGCTCGTATTCTTTCGCGAACGCGCCCGTCTCGGCGATAATGCGCGGCTTGGTTTCCGGCACGACCATGTCGTCCTTGCCGAAGGAAATACCGGCCTTGAAAGCCTCGCGGAACCCGAGCGCCATGATCTTGTCGCAAAAGATGACGGTCTCCTTCTGACCGCAGTTGCGGTAGACGATGTCGATCATGTTCGAGATTTCCTTCTTGGTCATCAGCTTGTTCACGACATCGAAGGGAATCTTGACATGGTGCGGCAGCAACTGGCCAAGAATCATACGGCCGGGCGTGGTTTCGAAAATCTTCGATACGCGCTGGCCCGCGCCGTCGAAGGTCGCCGCCCGTCCCTTGATCCTTGTGTGCAGAGTGATCACCTTGGCGTGCAAGGCATGTTCGATCTCGCCCATATTGGCGAACGCCATCCCTTGGCCCGGTTCGCCCTCGCGCATCAATGAAACATAATAAAGACCGAGCACGATATCCTGCGATGGCACGATGATCGGCTGGCCATTGGCCGGATGCAAGATATTGTTGGTCGACATCATCAGCACGCGCGCTTCGAGTTGCGCCTCGAGCGAGAGCGGCACGTGCACCGCCATCTGGTCGCCATCGAAATCGGCGTTGAACGCGGCGCAGACAAGCGGATGCAGCTGGATGGCCTTACCCTCGATCAACTTCGGCTCAAAAGCCTGAATGCCGAGACGGTGCAGCGTCGGCGCTCGGTTCAGCATGACCGGATGCTCGCGGATGACTTCGTCGAGAATATCCCAGACTTCCGGTTTCTCTTTTTCGACCAGCTTTTTCGCCTGCTTGACGGTCGCCGACAGGCCCTTCGCGTCGAGACGCGAATAGATGAAGGGCTTGAAGAGTTCGAGCGCCATTTTCTTCGGCAGGCCGCATTGGTGCAGCTTGAGGTCGGGCCCAACCACGATGACCGAGCGGCCGGAATAATCGACGCGCTTGCCAAGCAGATTTTGCCGGAAACGGCCTTGTTTGCCTTTCAGCATGTCGGCGAGCGACTTCAGCGGCCGTTTGTTGGCGCCGGTGATGACCCGGCCGCGCCGGCCATTGTCGAACAAGGCATCGACCGCCTCCTGCAGCATCCGCTTCTCGTTGCGCACGATGATGTCTGGCGCGCGCAATTCGATGAGCCGTTTCAGGCGATTGTTACGGTTGATGACGCGCCGGTAAAGGTCGTTGAGATCCGAGGTCGCGAAGCGGCCGCCGTCGAGCGGCACGAGCGGCCGCAGGTCGGGCGGAAGGACCGGAACTTCGGTAAGGATCATCCACTCGGGCTTGTTGCCCGAACGGATGAAGGCCTCGATGATCTTCAACCTCTTGGCGAGCTTCTTGGGTTTCAATTCCGTCGTCGATTCGGCGATCTCGACTTTGAGCGATTCGGCGATTTTCGGAAGATCCATGCCGCGCAGAATCTCGCGAATCGCTTCGGCGCCAATAAGGGCGGTGAAGGAATCCTGGCCATATTCATCCTGCGCGCGCAGGTAATCGTCTTCATTGAGAAGCTGGCGGTTCTTGAGCGGCGTCAGGCCCGGATCGAGGACGATATAGGATTCGAAATAAAGGATGCGCTCGATGTCCTTCAGGGTCATGTCGAGGAGAAGTCCGATGCGCGAAGGCAAGGATTTCAGAAACCAGATATGGGCGACCGGCGCGGCGAGCGAAATATGCCCCATGCGCTCACGCCTCACTCGCGACAAGGTTACCTCAACGCCGCATTTCTCGCAGATGACGTTCTTATATTTCATCCGCTTGTATTTGCCGCACAAGCACTCGTAG
>JBOHJQ010000096.1:0-11760 GCA_050728655.1 Methylocella sp. | reverse complement strand
GCGCCGGGCTTTCCGCCTATATCCGTTTGGACGTAGCTTTGTTTGCCCTGCTTGGCTATTTCATGCTTTGCATGTACGTGTTTTTGTACAACCACGTCTCGCAAAGGTTTCAATTATCGTTTCTGGCTCTCGGACCGACCGAGCTTCGCGTCGGCTTGATCGGCCTCAATTGCTGGATGTATTTCGCCGGCGAATTTAGGATTGCGATCGGCGGCGCGACGTTCTCGCCCTACGATATCGTGCTGTGCGGCGCCGGAATCATTTTCGTTTGTCTCTTCGCCGTCAACGTTTTCCACGTGGCGCGCAAGCTCCGGCTCGAGGACGCATCGCAAAGCCGGCCGGCGGGGATAGCGGCAAACCCAGCACGCTCCGCCCGCGGATGATCACCGGGCGTCACTGAATACGTCTTTTGGAGTCCGGAGTTCGAGACGCCGCCGCAATCCATTGCGCCTGCAAATAAATCGTTTAGGGGATTCCATTGGCACGTCCGCTCCCCAAGTTACCGCCGCGCTCGTTCCGCGGCCCGCCGCAGGAGCGGGAAATAAAGTGGATAGGGCAATAGACACATGGCCTTAAATGCGTAGGCAAGCCGCCGCGGGAACATGATCTCAAAGCCGTTTTTCTCGAAACCGTCACAAATAATTCTGGCCGCGCGATCCGCGCCCATGATGAATGGCATTTCAAAATCATTTCGCGCCGTCATCGCTGTGTAGACAAAACCCGGATTGACGACCTGGATGGTGACACCCGCCTGCTCATAGGAGAGTCTTAACGCTTCCGCCATGTAGATCAGGGCCGCTTTGGCCGAACCATAGGCGGACGACCCTGCGATACCGCCGTAACCCGCCAGGGACGAGGTGAGAGCGATCTGGCCTTTGCCGCGCCGCTTCATCGCGGCGAGCACGGGATCGAGACAATTGACTGTCCCGCCGACATTGACCTCGAAAGTGCGCCAGACGAGGCTGGCCGAAAATCCGTCGCGTTCGGCGATGAAAAAAACGCCCGCGTTAAGGAAGGCCAGCGCGACTGGTCCATGCGCCGCCTCGATATCGGAGACCATGGCGGCCATGGCCGCGCGGTCCGTCGTATCGCCGGGAAAGCTGAAAATACTGTGGGATTCCGCGGCCATGGCTTCAAGTTCGGCGGCTCGGCGCGCCGTCGCCGCGACCGCAAAGCCGCGGTGGGCGAGTTCGAGCGCCACCGCGCGGCCAATGCCCGAACTTGCGCCCGTGACCCACGCAATGCCGTCATTTGGACGGGCGCGATACATCAGTTCAAATACCCACCAATATGTGCTTTAGGCTGATCGCTTGGGCGGGATAGTACACTTTGATGCGGGGGACAAGATAGAGGAGCCTCTTGCAAGGCTCGCGATCTGAACGATTTTTCCGTACCGCGACGACCTTTGATCAAAAGAATGCCGGTTTCGACGAAGACGCGCAGGCGGACCTCTCGCATGATGCGCTTAAAACGGATGATATTGGTAGAGCCAGGTCTCGCTCAGGATTTTTTCGCCGGCGCGTAAAAACAGGCGCATTTCGGCGGGCTCAACGCCGTCGACGGTAAAATCGAATTGCGCCCGCCAATGGCCCGGCACGTCGTCGGGGACGGCTTCCGTAAAGATATACGAAAATGTTCCCCGCGAGGCCCAGAGCACTGGCTCCGGCTTGACGCCGAAGGGCAAAGCCTCCAGCGGCGGCCCTTTGAATTCGACCATGAATTTTCGTACCCCCTTGGGCCGTGGCTGACCGGGCTGGCCGCCATTGCCCAAGCGAGTCGCGACGCAGCGCGCAAGTTCCGCCGGGAACGGTTCGTCGGCGGCCCAATAGAGGCGATAGGAGTGCTTGACCTCGGACCCTGACGCCGCGGCTTTTTCAGGCACCCACATCGCGACAATATTGTCGTGGATTTCATCGTCGGTGGGGATTTCGACGAGCTGCACCGCGCCCTTGCCCCACGACCCTTTGGGTTCGACCCAGAGGCTGGGGCGCCGGTCGTAATAAACGCCATCAAGATAGTGATCGAAGTTGCGGTCGCGTTGCAACAGCCCAAAACCGCGCGGATTCTCGTCCGCGAAGGAAGAAGTGACGATGCGCGGCGGATTGTTGAGGGGCCGCCACGCCCTCTCCCCCGTCCCCGTCCATAGCGCAAGACCGTCAGAATCATGAACCTCGGGGCGCCAGTCGATGCCTGTCTCTTTTTTCGTTTCAGAAAACCAATACATCGAGGTGAGAGGCGCGAGGCCGAAGCGGGCGACGTCCGCGCGTAAAAAAAGCGTTTGGTCGATCTCCATGACGACGCTCTTGCCGCGCGACAGCAAGAACCGGTAGGCGCCCACAACCGACGGGCCATCGAGCAGGGCGTAGATCGTCAATGAGTCGGCGGTTTCGGCCCCTTCAATATAGAATTTCGTGAAATCGGGAAATTCCTCCGGTTTGCCGGCAACGGCCACATCGAGCGCAACCGCGCGGGCCGAAAGACCGTATTGGCGCAGTTCGCCGATCGCGCGAAAATAATCGGCGCCGAGAAAAGCCACCCAATCGTTGTTGCGCCAGTCGAGCCGGCCGTCGCGCGATTCCTGGACGCGCAGCCCAGCGAAGCCCGCGCCTTGCGGCAGGCTTTTCGCAATCGAGTCCGGCGGCATTTCGAAATAGCTTTGATCGTAGATGATTTCCCGCGCGCTGCCTGCCTCGACGACATGCATTCCGACCGCTCTTTGAAAAAACATTCCCAGATGAAAAAAGCTTACCGGAAACCGGCCCGGCCCATCGGCGAACAGGGCATGATCCATGTCGAACTTGATTTTTCCCCAAGCCTCATAATTGATCTTGGCGACAATATCGGGCGAAGGCCGCGCCGGGCCGGCGTAAGGCCCTCTCGCCATGCGCCGCGCCATGGCCTTGAGAGTATCGAAGGAAAATGGCACCGCCGGGCCAAGCTTCATCGCGGCGGCGGCGAAGCCTTGTCCTGCCCTCGCGCCTAACAGTCCGAGCGCCGCGGCGACCTTCAGCACCGATCTCCGGTCAAAGGCAGTTGTCATTTGCCCTTCCTTCGGGTCCGGCGGCCAAATGGCCGGATGGCGTGGTTTATGTGCAAAACGGCACAGACGTTACCCACGGCTAGGCGGAAGGAAGTGAGCAGAGGGATTTCTAGCGGATGGGCTCGTGATGAATCGCGGTGCGCATGAAATAATAGAGTAGCACGAAGCCGATGAGACCAAATCCTACCTCAATTACGCGGCTGATAAGGGGATCGAGCTGCAGGAGGCCGCCGAGCGCCCATCCCGCCGCCCAGGACGCGCCGACCATTTCGGTGCCGACCAGAATGGCGACCGCGACGAGGGTCGAAGCATGGACCCAGTTGATCTTCTTCGTTTCAACCAATGCGGACCGCTCCATGTGAAAGCCGATTCAGGGAAGCCCGCCGCCGCGCGGGCGCTTGGCCACTATATCCGCCAAGGCGCGCCGCGCAAGCTTCTCGCGGACGCTCAAACCCCATTGTATAACGACGCCAGGCAAAGTTGGGAAACGCCGATGGACGACGAAGCGCCGAAGCCCAGCGAGACGGACAACGTAACCTTCCCGTGGCTCGCCGCCTACCCGGCCGGCGTGCCGGCGCGGATCGAGACGCCGCCCTACGGTTTGCTCGGTGAGATAGCGCCGGACTTGGCGGCGCGCAAGCCGGCGGCCCGGGCGTTTACCACCATCATGCCAAACGGTATGGCGGCAAGACTGACCTTTGCGGAGGTCGATCGCTATTCGGACGCGTTCGCCGCCTATTTGCGCGAAACGCTGCACCTCGAGCCGGGAGACCGGGTTGCGATCCAAATTCCAAACGGGCTCGCGTATCCGGTCGCCGCATTCGGCATTTTCAAAGCCGGATGCGTGCTCGTCAATGTCAATCCGCTTTATACAGCGCACGAAATGGCGCATGTTTTCGCCGACGCGGAACCGTCCGCGATCGTTGCAATCGACATGTTCGCGGGCAGACTTGCGGCGGCTATGGAGCAGGCTCCGGTGCCGGAGGTGATTTTGACCCAAGCCGCAAGCCTGTTTCCGGCGCTGTCCCGGCGGCTCATCGGATTCGTCCAGAAATACGTCAAGAAGCAGATTCCGCGTCCGCGCTTCAGACACGCGAGCCTGTCGAAAGCGCTTGCGTTGGGCGCAGCCAGCATTCGCGCAGGGGCCAATGTCAAAGGCTACACCAGTCAGACGGAACCTTCCGCGGTCGCATGCCTGCAATATACGGGCGGCACGACGGGCGTGAGCAAGGGCGCCATGCTGACCCACCGCAATCTGATCATGAACGTGGCGCAAATCATCGGCTTTAGGGGCGACGAGATACGGGAAAGCGATCACGTTCTGACCGCGCTCCCGCTCTATCATATCTTCGCTTTCACCGCGAACTTGCTCTGTTTCTTCGTACGTGGCGCGCACAATATCTTGATTCCCAGCCCAAGGCCGCTGAGCAATCTCCGCAAGGCTTTCGAGAAGGAGGCCATAACCTTCATCACCGGAGTCAACACCTTGTTCAATGGTCTGTTGAACGAACCATGGTTTTGCGAAAACCCGCCAAAGAGCCTGCGTGTATCGATTGCTGGCGGGATGGCTTTGCAGGAGGCGGTGGCCCTACGCTGGCGGAAAATCACGGGAACCGAGGTGACCGAAGGCTACGGCCTCACCGAGTCCTCGCCTGTCCTCACCCTTCATCCCGCTGGACGCGAGAAGCTCGGCTCGATTGGCGTGCCGCTTCCCTCGACCGAACTGAAATGTGTCGACGACCACGGAAACGAGGTCGCGATCGGCCAGCCTGGCGAGATTATCGCGCGCGGACCGCAGATCATGCCCGGTTACTGGCGGCAACCCGGCGAAACCAGAAATGTCTTGCGCGATGGCTGGCTCTACACTGGCGACATCGGGACAATGGATGCCGGGGGCTATTTCACCGTCGTGGACCGGCGCAAGGATATGATCCTCGTCTCCGGCTTCAATGTCTATCCCACTGAGGTCGAAGCGGTGCTCGCCGGGCTCGCGGGCGTGCAGGAATGCGCCGTGATTGGTGTGCCCGACGAGGCGACCGGCGAGGCGGTCAAGGCGTTTGTCGTTCGCGGCGATCCAGACCTCGATGCCGAGGCGGTGCGCGGTTTCTGCAAAGTCGAACTCGCCGGCTACAAAGTGCCGAAATTCGTTGAGTTCCGCGATGATTTGCCGAAATCGAACGTCGGCAAGATCCTCCGCAAGGCTTTGCGCGAGGAGGTCCTCCGGGAACAAAGCGGGGATAGCACTAAAAAACCGGACTAATCGCTGGATCGGGCGATAACAAGACCGTGATCTTCGTAACGCTGTTCTCCGCTCGAGCGAACTACCTCTCGTGAGCTTTCCCCTGAGCCCGCATGTAGCGCGCCCCGCGAGCGAATTTCCAAGGAGATCACCCGCACGTGGCCGTCGAGTCCGCGTTATTGCAAGCGCCACAGCAGCGCAACGAGCCTGGCGATATCGGGGTTGGGTCACAACCTCATGTCGTCATTATCGGGGCTGGCTTCGCCGGGCTTTCCGTGGCGAACGCGCCCGCTAAAGCACTGGTGCACGTCACGCTCATCGATCGCCGGAATTATCATCTATTTCAGCCTCTGCTTTATTAGGTTGCCAGCGCCGGCCGCGCCCCCGCCGACATCGCGATGCCGATCCGCGGCATCCTGAGCCGGCAGCGAAACGCCATCGTTGTCCTCGGAGGCGTCATGGCCATCGACACGGCGGCGCGCATCGTATCGACCGACGCGAGAGAGATCTCCTACGACATCCTGATCGTGGCGTCGGGAGCACGCCACGCATAGTTCGGTCACGCGGAGTTCGATTTCACAATGCGCGGATCGCCATGTCAGACGCAACGATCTGCTCGCGCAGTTACCGCCAGAAAACGGGCATGGTCGGGATAATCCGCGCGACGCATACTTGGTCTTACAAACTCGCAAACGCTCCTCAATATGATTGGATTTTGAGAAACGCCGCGCTAACTTAATCTGGCACACAAATCCATACCGAACGGGGTTTGGACCCGCGACGACGCGGAGCGGCGTCCGCGGGCCTCGCTCGCTCGACACGCGATTGAGCTCGGACTTTGTCTTCAACCACCGGCAAGGAGCGAAACATGACCATTATTTCTGTGATCGTCGGGAGCACCCGCCAGGGTCGCTTTTCGGAAAAGCCAGCGCGATGGATCCTTCAACACCTCAACAATCGCGCAGGCATCGACGCTCGGCTGCTCGATCTCCGGGACTTCCCAATGCCCTTCTATACAAACCGTTGAGCGTCAGATCGCACGACGCACCCGAGATCGCACCCACGGCCCCGCCACAGGTCTGATGAGTCAAATGTGTTCGCTGGGCAGCAACGCCCGCTTGGGCCGCTTGCTGAGATTCACAGAGCCCAGCATTGTCCGAGCACGGTTTCGCTAAGCTCTTGATCCAACAAACGATTAGTGATGGTGGGGGAGGTAGGACTCGAACCTACGAAGGCTTAGCCAGCGGATTTACAGTCCGCCCCCTTTGCCGCTCGGGACACTCCCCCGACGCCCGAAAGGCATGGGCGCACGCGCTTATGCGAACCGGTCTTGCCGCTGTCAACTCAAAACACCCGCTGGAAACTCTGCCGCATCGATACTTGGCATTGCGCGCCGAGAGGTGCCGTGACAGGAACTAAGCGCATCCGCCAACGTTCTGGACCCGCAATTTGACGCGCGACAAAGCGAAACTTTCAAGGGCGAGGACCGGCGCTTCCTGGCGCCCGGAGTTTCGGCCGGCCGGCGCCGCGACCAGCGGGCAGAACCTTGTGCGGGAAAAGGCGCCGGTGTTCCGGCGCGCGGCCAGCGGCGTCGCGGTTCTTTATGGCTTTCACGCGGTGCGCGAGGCGTTGCGCGGCAAGCAGCGAAAACTCCTCGATATTTATGCCACGGAAGCGGCCGCCCGGCGGCTCGAAGGCGAAATCGCGGGCGCGGGCCTTCGCCCCCTCATTGTCGAGGCCGAGGACCTCGCCCGCCGTCTTGGCGCGGGCGCAGTTCATCAAGGCGTCATGCTTGAAGCTCTGCCGCTTCTAACCCTCGATCTTTCGGACATCGTTTCGCGAAGCGGCATCGTGCTCGTGCTCGATCAGATCACCGATCCGCACAACGTTGGCGCGATCCTGCGCACCGCGGCGGCGTTCGGCGTCGATGCCGTGGTCGTGACGCACCGCCACGCGCCGGAAATGGCGGGCGTTGTGGCGAAAGCCGCTTCCGGCGGCCTCGAACATGTCGCGATCGTCAGAGTGGTCAATCTCGCCCGCGCGCTCGAAGAGTTGGGCGAGATGGGCTATCTGCGCCTCGGCCTCGACTCGGAAGCAGAGCAAAATCTGGCGCAGACGCCCTTGCGCCGGCCGCTCGCGCTCGTGCTCGGCGGCGAAGGCAAGGGACTGCGGCGGCTCAGCCGGGAAAATTGCGATTTCCTCGTGCGCCTCGACTTGCCGGGTGCGATAAAAAGCCTCAATGTCTCGAACGCCTGCACCGTGGCTCTGACCCTCTTGCAGGCGGCTCCGGCTGGATAGATCTATTCCTCGCCGTGTCCATCGTGAACGCGCGCGGCAAACGTCCAGGGCCGCCACCAGCGCGCGTCGCCGGGCAAGGTCTCGGGCACTGGATCAAATCCAGACCTGCCCCAGGGATGGCAGCGGAGAAACCGGGCGAGCCCCATCGCGCCCCCTGCCCAAAGCCCGTGCCGCGCGATCGCCTCGTCCATATAGGCCGAGCAGGTTGGCAGGTACCGGCAATGCGCTCCAGCAATGGAGGACAGCGTGAGCTGATAGGCGCGGATCACAATATGTGCGCCGATACGGCCGATAGTAGAGAAAACTTGCATCTGGCCTGCCGGCTGGCGGCCCATAATTTTGAGCGACTGTGGCAGATATACACTGGCAAGGCTTCACGCGACAGCTCATAATGCGCTCGATTTCGATTGGCTCGAGATACGGGCGGCAATCTTGTCATATGCGCAACGCTTCCCGCTCGCGGGCCTCTTCGCGATCGCCGCTTCGGCCGCCAGCGCGGCAGACCTCGCGCCTCAACCTCCTGCCCCGGTCGAGGGCTGGACGATTATCCTCGGGCTTGGCCCCGAGGTGTTCACGTCATTTCCTGGAGCGAGCAGCGTCTCGATTTGGCCGACCGGCTATATTTCCTACCGCCGCCCCGGCCAGCCCGCGCCTTTCGTTTCCCCGGACGATGGCTTGGGCATCGCGCTTCTCGATCTTCCTTGGCTCAAGGCTGGTCCGGTCGCGCGCTTTATCTCCGAGCGCACGCTGAGTGGCGGCTTCGGCAGCATCGGCAACAACCACAACTTTTTCGGGCTGCACAATGTGGGTTTCACGGCCGAACTCGGCGGCTTTTTGGAACTGTGGCCTACCGACTTCATCCGCGCCCGCTTCGAGGCGCGGCAAGGGGTCAGCGGCGCAAAGGGCTTCGACGCCAACATCGAACTGGATGCCGTCGCGAGATATGGTCCCTGGACATTTTCGGCCGGCCCGCGTTTCCAATTCGGCGACACTCAGTTCGTGAATGCTTATTTCTCGGTCACGCCGGCGGAAGCGTTCTTGAATGGCAACGTGTTTCCCTATCAAGCCCACGGAGGTCTGACGTCGGTTGGCGGGCTCGGCGCCATCAAATACGATTTCACGCCGACGTGGAGCGCGACGGCTTTTGGCGGCGTTAATCGCTACGTCGATAGCGCGGGGGGAAGCCCGATTCCCAATCGGCTTGGCTCGCTGAATGACCTCACCGCCGGCGTCATCGTCGCCTATTCCTTCAATTGGAATGGGTTCTGATCAAATCATTGTGTGGACCTGATCGCCCGCGCCGGCGCGCGCGGCTTCGATCTGGTTGACGCAATCGACCGTCGCGTCGAAGGTGAGCAGCGTCGAGGCGTGCCGGGCCTTGAAATCGCGCACCGGTTCGAGGATGGCGACATCGGCCCATTTGCCGCGCGGCGGCGGGCCGTTTTCCTTGAGCATGGCGCGCACCTGGTCGCGGAGCACGCGGAGTTCCGGTCCGGTCGAGCCGATCACGTGACGGGCCATGATCGAGGCCGCGGCTTGCCCTAGCGCGCACGCTTTGACCTCATGCGCGAAATCGACCACTTGGCCACCTGCCATGGCAAGATCGACGACGACCGTCGAACCGCACAGCTTCGAATGGGCCGTTGCCGTGGCGCCGGGCGCCGCGAGCCGTCCCTGCCGCGGAATATTACCGGCCAGATCGAGGATCCGGTGGTTATAAATATCGAAAAAATTGGCTTCGCTTGACATCGAGGTCCAGGTGACGGCGTCCCCGGCATACTATATAGGAAAGCAGGGTTTGGCGAACGAGATCTGGCAGATTTCCAGGCGAAACTCCCCGGACAACCGTCCTCCGGTGCTCCTTGATCATGGGGAGCAGGGCCAGGGACGCTCATTCGAACTTTAATGGAGGCGCCACATGGATGCCGTGGTTAAGTCCTTGCTTGAACGTCCACAGCCACAACGCAATATTTCACCTCTCGCGCGCCCGACCCGCGAGGAGGCCGAGGCGGCCGTGCGGGTTCTTTTGCGCTGGACCGGTGACGATCCCTCGCGCGAAGGTCTCCGCGACACTCCAAAACGGGTCGTCAAGGCTTTTGAAGAATTTTTTTCCGGCTATCAGGAAGACGCGACGACCGTCCTCTCCCGCGTCTTCGAGGAAGTCCATGGCTATGACGATGTGGTTCTCGTTCGCGATATCCCGTTTTCGTCGCACTGCGAGCATCACATGGTGCCTTTCTTCGGCATGGCGAATGTCGCCTATTATCCGTCGGAGGTAGGCGTTGTCGGCCTCTCTAAGCTCGCGCGGCTCGTCGATGTCTTCGCCAAGCGCTTGCAAACGCAGGAGGCGTTGACCGCCGAGATCGTCGGCGCGATCGACCGGCATCTGCGGCCGCGCGGCGCTGCCGTCATGCTCGAAGCCCAGCATCTGTGCATGTCCATGCGCGGCGTTCGCAAACATGGCGCGGAAACCGTCACGACCCAGTTCACCGGCATCTTTCGCGACGATCCCGCCGAGCAAATCCGGTTCTTGACGATGCTGCGCGGCGGCAAATGAGCACTCCACGCCCTTGCCGGGATAAGCGCTAGGCTCCCGGGCCGTGCCGGGGCTCAGGAGTTCAAGATTAGGCAGCGTAACACGGCACGGGAAATTCGATTTGGCAGCCTTGCACTCTCCATCGCCCGGTCTCGGCGCGAGCCAGACCGGGAGGCGCGAATTGGAAGAAGGAAAAGCGTTCACGCCGCGGTTCGATGCCGATGGGCTGATCGTCTGCGTGACGAAGGATGCGCGCGACGGCAAGATACTCATGCTCGCTTATATGAACGCGGAGGCCTTGCGGCTCACCCTTGAGACCGGGGTGGCGCATTATTGGTCGCGCTCACGCCAAACGCTCTGGCGCAAGGGCGACACGTCGGGCCAGGTTCAAAAGGTCATGGAAGTCCGGACCGATTGCGACCAGGACGCCCTGCTTGTGACGGTCGAACCCGGCGGCAACGGCGGCGCTTGCCACACCGGCCGACGCTCCTGCTTCTACCGCAAGGTCGCGCTCGGCGGCGATAAGGCCAAGCTTGTTTTCGACTGAGGCAATCCCGATCTTATACCAGAGACCCCTGACGGCGGCCGAGGTTGATTTTTCCAAATGTATGCTTTTTCAATTGGATAACGAAAATTTCCGCGCCGCCTTCATCAAATTTGGGTGTTCGCGGTGAACACCCATCCGCTTAAGGCATTCTTAACGAAGAAGAGGAACACTCTGGAGCAGGGTGACATGTTTATGGTGAAAGCCAAGGATCCGTCGGCCACGCCGCCAAGTCATGACCGCGCTCACGCGAGGACCGGACAATTGAACAAGATGGGGCCGTTTTACCGTAGGAACGTTACTGGCGCGGGCGCTCACGAACGTGCGGCGGGCGCCGCCCTCGCTCGCAAGCCAATTATTGGTGTCGCGCTTGGCGCGGGCGCCGCGCGCGGCTGGTCGCATATTGGCGTCCTGCTCGAACTCGCCGCACAGGGGATTTATCCGGACGTGGTCGCCGGCACATCGATCGGTGCCGTGGTCGGGGGAGCCTATGCCGCCGGCAAGCTGAAGGAGATGGAGACATTCGCGCTCGGCCTGACCAAGAGGCGTGTCATTAGCCTCATGGACGTGTCGTTTTCGGGGGTGAGCTTCATCGGGGGCGATAGGCTACGGCGCGAGCTCGAACACGAATTCTCCGGCCTTAGCTTCGAGGACCTCGACAAGAAATTCGCCACTGTCGCGACCGAGGTCGGCACGGGAAATGAAATCTGGTTGACTAAAGGCGATGTCGCGGATGCCATCCGGGCTTCCTACGCCATGCCCGGGATTTTCGAACCGGTGAAGATCAACGGGCGCTGGCTGTTCGATGGCGCGCTCGTCAATCCCATCCCTGTCACCCTCTGCCGCGCGCTTGGCGCCGAGGTCGTCGTCGCCGTCAACCTCGTCAGCGACGCAACCTTTCGCGGCTCGACCATCCACGATCCGCTCTCTCTAGAGCCGGCGCTCGAAAGCCACAATTTTGGCCCGCCGGAAGCGGGACGCACGCTGAGGGCGCGCATCTTCGGCGGAATGGGCGGCAATCTGCGCCGGCTCTTCGGCAAACGCGAGGACGGCGCGCCGGGGATAGCAAACGCGATGATGGATGCGTTCAACATCGCGCAGGG
>JBOHJQ010000095.1:0-12043 GCA_050728655.1 Methylocella sp. | reverse complement strand
AGGGGGTAGCGCAGGCCAATGTGTTGGCGGCGCAGGCGCAGCTCGACCAGGCGGAAATCAATCTCGGTTACACGGAAGTCCGTTCGCCGATCGACGGACGGATCGGGATTGCCATTTTCACCGTGGGCAATCTGGTCGGCCCGACGTCCGGGACGCTTGCGACGATCGTCAGGGAAGACCCCGTTTATGTCATCTTTCAGCCCAGCGAGCGCGATGTAATCAACTTCAAGCGCAGGTTCGTCAAACCGGGCGTCAAGAACCCGCAAGTGACCGTTCACATCCAGCTGCCCGATGGCAGCGCCTATCCGCATCCCGGCCTCACCAACTTGCTCGACGTCCAGGTTGATACTACCACGGACACTCAAGCGGTGCGGGCGCAAGTGCCGAACCCGGACGGTCTTCTGGTCCCCGGTGGGGTCGTCGGCGTCATCACGGAACGGGGCGCGCCTCGACCGGCGCTGATGGTTCCGCAGTCCGCCGTCCAGCTCGATCAGGCTGGCCGCTATGTCCTGGTGGTCGACGCGGCGCAGAAGGTCGAGTTGCGCCGCGTGACGACCGGCGTCGAGCAAGGTAGAGAAATTGTCGTGACGGACGGTCTCAAGGAGGGAGAATTGGTGATTGTCGAGGGGATACAGAAGGTGCGTCCCGGCCAAGTCGTGACGGCGAGCGCCGTGCCGGGAAACTGAGACAATGTTTTCCGGCACTTTCATTGACCGGCCGCGGCTCGCCTTCGTCATCGCCATCGTCATCACGCTGGCCGGCATCATTGCCATCACGGTGATTCCGATTGCGCAGTTTCCTGATATCGTGCCGCCGCAGGTAACGCTGACCGCGACTTACCCCGGCGCCGATGCCGAAGTGGTCGAGACCACGGTGGCCCAACCGATCGAGGAGCAGATCAACGGCATCGACAATGCGCTCTATTATCAGTCCGCTAGCGGGGCCGACGGCAGCTACACCCTCAATGTGACCTTCGCGCTGGGCACCGATCCGGACATCAACACCGTCAATGTGCAGAACCGCTCCAGTCTCGCCACGCCGCAGCTGCCCCAGGAGGTGTCGCGCAATGGCCTGACCATCCGCAAGAAATCCGCCGCCCTGCTGCAGGTCATAAACATCTACTCGCCGAAGAGCACCTACGATGCCCTTTATCTGAGCAACTATGCGACCATCAACATCATCGACCCGCTCGCGCGGATCAATGGCGTCGGCCAGGCGAGTCTCTTCGGACCGCTCGACTATTCGCTACGGGTCTGGCTCGACCCTGACCGGATGACCGAACTCAATTTGACGCCGAACGACGTCATCTCGGCGGTGCAGAGCCAGAATATTCAAGCAGCCCTCGGCCGGGTGGGCGCGGCGCCAATCACGAACGAGCAGCAGCTTCAGATCACCATCAAGACCAAGGGCCGGCTGACGCGCCCGGAGGAATTCGCCGCCATCGTCCTGCGCACCAATCCCGGCGGTTCTGTTGTTCGGGTGAAAGACGTCGCCCGCGTCGAGATGGGCGCAAGATCGCAGGACCGCTATAGCCGCTTCAATGGCGCACCCACCGCCTCGATCGGTATCTACCAGACGCCGGGGTCGAACGCGGTCGATGTGACCCGTCGTGTTCGCGAAGTCATGAATACCCTGGCGACGCGATTCCCAAACGATCTCGCCTACACCGTGTTCTTCGACACCACGGTCTTCGTCACCTCGACGATCATCGAAGTCATTCGCACGCTGGCCGAGGCAATCGTCCTCGTGGCTCTGGTGGTGTTCCTGTTCCTCGGCAAGTTGAGGACGACACTGATCCCTCTGGTTGCCGTGCCGGTGTCGATCGTCGGCACGTTCGCTGTTATGTTGGCCATCGGCTATTCAGCCAATACCGTTTCCTTACTGGCGCTCGTGCTCGCCATCGGCATCGTGGTTGATGACGCCATCGTCGTCGTCGAGAACGTCGAGCGGGTGATCGACGAGGAACCTGAGCTGACTGTGCCGGAGGCCTGCAAGAAAGCCATGGCCGAGATTACCGGCCCGATCCTCGCCATCACCCTCGTCTTGTTGTCGGTGTTCGTCCCCGTGGCCTTCATCCCCGGCATCAGCGGCCAGCTTTTTCGCCAATTCGCCGTGGCGGTGTCGGTATCAATGTTGATCTCGGCGCTCAATGCCCTGACCTTGAGTCCTGCCCTTTGCGCGGTGCTCTTGAAGCGCGGCCAGACCAGCCGCGGCCCAATGCGCTATGTCCTGGGCGGGATCGACAGGGCCCGCGACGGCTATGTGGCGGTGGTGCGCCGGCTGGTGCGCGTGGCGATCGTCGGCGTCGCGGTCGTGGCCGGCGTTCTGGCGGCGTCGGCATGGCTGTTCAGCAAGATCCCGCAGAGCTTTCTGCCGGAAGAGGACCAGGGCGCGATCTTCGCCGCCCTGCGGCTTCCCGAAGGCGCCTCGATCAACCGCACCGAGGCGGTGGTCAAGCAAGTCGAAGACATCGTCACGCCGATCCCCGGCGTCGAAGGCGTATTGTCGGTGGTCGGGCTGAACTTCATCGACTACATCACATCGTCGAACCAGGCCTTCTTCGTCATCCGGCTCAAGCCCTATGAGGCGCGCACCGATCCGGCGCAAAGCGCCGGCGCAATTATTACGCGTCTACGGCCCCAGATGGCGGCCATCAAGGGTGCCATCGCCTTCCCGTTCAACCTCCCGCCCATTCTCGGCCTGGGCAGCACTGGCGGCTTCCAATACGTGCTGCAGGCGCTGCAGGGGCAGCCGCCTTCCGACCTCGCGGCGGCGCTCCGTGGCCTGCTCGTGGTGGCCAATGGGCAGCCCGAGCTCGCGGGCGTATTCAGCACCTATGCTGCCGATACGCCCCAGATCTATCTCGATATCGACCGCGATAAGGCGCAGATCCTCGGGGTCAAGATCACCGATATCTTCAATGCCTTACAATCGACGATGGGCAGCTACTACATCAACGACTTCAATGTGTTCGGCCGCACATGGCAGGTCAACGTCCAGGCCGACACGCAATTTCGCGCTAGAGTGGACGACATCTACCGGATTTATGTGCGCAACGCCCAAGGGGCAATGGTCCCGATCCGCGCCCTGGCCGAGGCGAAACTCGTGCAAGGGCCGCAAACGGTGGTGCGTTACAATGGATTCCGCGGCGCGATTGTGAACGGCGCGCCAAAACCCGGCTACAGTTCCGGCCAGGCACTCGCCGCGATGGAGAGAATCTCCGCCGTAACCCTGCCGGCGGGCTACAGCTTCGAATGGACCGGGACCGCGCTCCAGGAAAAGGCGGCGAGCGGACGCACGGCGATCGTGCTCGGATTCGCGATTCTCTTCGCTTATCTGTTTCTCGTTGCGCTTTACGAGAGCTGGAACATTCCGGTCCCCGCCTTACTGTCGGTCAGTGTCGGGGTACTCGGCGCCATTGTCGCGGTGGCGCTGGCGGGACTGAGCTTTGACGTCTACGCGCAGATCGGACTCGTCGTGCTGATCGCTCTTGCCGCAAAGAACGCCATACTGATCATTGCGTTTGCGGTGGAGCAGCGGCGGCTAGGGAAAGATATCAACGCTGCCGCGATTGAAGCAGCGGGCCTGAGGTTCCGGGCGGTGATGATGACCAGTTTCGCGTTCATCCTTGGCCTATTGCCCCTGGTTATCGCGCGGGGAGCCGGGGCCGCCACGCGCCAGGCGGTGGGCACGCCGGTGTTCGGCGGCATGATCGCGGCATCCGTGTTCGGGATTTTTGTTATCCCGCTGCTCTACATAACCGCGGAAGGCTTGCGTCGGCGGACGCGAGGCCAGGGTAGGAAGTGAGCGCGGCGCCGTACATTAGTGCGGCCGATCGGTTCCCGATTTGGCCGCTGCCCTGCTACAGTGGATCTTGAGGCTGGACCCAAGGAAGAGGTCCGGTCAGGGATTCCTGGCGCTCGCAGGTCGGCCTTCAGTGCCCTAGCGCTGCCGCGACAACCTCGGCTGTCTCAGTGCCTGATACGCTCTGCTGGCCGGTAACGAGATTGCCGTCGCGAACCGCGAAGCCTTTCCACAATCCAGCTTGAATGTAGTTCGCACCAAGCCGCTTGAGCTCATCTTCGATGCGCCAGGGCATTAGGCGTTTATCGCGCGGCAATAGGTTTGCGCGCCACAACTCGTCGTCAACGAAGTCTTCTTCGATGTTGGCGAAGCCCGTGACGGTCTTGTCCTTTGCCGGGTATTCGCCATTGCTGAGCTTGGCATACCTCAAGATCGCCACCCCATGGCAGACGGCGGCGGCGACTTTGCCCGCCTCGTAGAATTCGACGAACTTGTTGTGAAGATCGACCGCCTTGTCGAAGCTGAACATTGGCGCCTGCCCGCCCGCGACAAGAATGGCATCGAAGCGATTCACATCGATCTCGGAAACCTTGCGGGTCCTCTCGACGACTTCCATCAACTTGGGCGTATGGATGAAGCCCATGCTGATCAGGTCCGCAGAAGAGAAACCATTAAGGTCGCGGGGATCGCTCATGGCGTCGGGCTCGCATCTGCCGCCGCTCGGACTAAAAACCTCAATTTTGCAACCCTTCTCCGTGAGCACGTAGTAGGGGTGGGAGAGTTCGCTCCACCAGAAGCCGCATGGCCAGCCGGCGATCGTGTTCATGGAAGGGTTCGCGAGAACGATCGCGACTCGCCTGGCTTGCTTGGGATTGACGGGATTGCGATTTTTTAAGTCCATGAGTTGCTCCGCATGAGATCGGCAACGAGGATCGGCTTAGCTAAGCGCTCCATGCTGAAAGATTGGCCGAGGACGGCCTGCCTATAGGATCCCTTGTGGCGCCGCAAGCTCCGCCTCTCGTTCCAACGCGCGCCACTGTTGCGATAACGACACGGTGCTTCCTCAAACTCCCCTTGCTTTGACGGCCGCTGGCCGCGCTTGCATTATCCACCCATCGTCATCTTCGATTTTCCCGCCAACAGCGGTTGCGGCTTGTCCCGCCGCGCATTATGGTCCGGCAGCCTGGGATAAAATGCGGCATTGCGGCGTCACCAAGCCGTAAGGCAGCGGATTTTGAGGCCGCCCTGCGGAGATTCGAGCGCATCGTGTCATCGGATTTCAAGCTATTCAGAGAGAAGGCGGACGAGCCGTTGCACTCGCGCGAGCGCGCGACCAACGACAACGCAATTCAGAGCCGCAGCCGCAAGGTCCCGTCCCCACGACGGGCCGAAGCCGAATTTGCTGAGCAGCACTCCCCCGATCTGGCATTGCGCAGAACAGGCATAAGTGTCATTGGCGACATGCCTTGGGGAGCGCATCTTTGTGTTTTCTTCGAGACCAAAGCGGACCTGCTTGACACGGCGGCCGCCTATTTCGCGGCCGGATTGGCAAGCAACGAATTCTGCGTGTGGGCGGTCTCCGACCCGATCACAGAGGAAGGCGCAAAGCAATTGTTACGCCGCGAAATACCGGATTTTGACCAGCATCTCGCACACGGGCGCATCGAGATACTTGTGGGCACCGAGTGGTTTATCAAAGGAGATCAGTTCGATCTGAATAAGATCACCGGCGGCTGGAGCGAGAAGCTCAACCGCGCCTTGGCCAGGGGCTACGAGGGGATGCGGGTTAGCTCCGACGCGTTCTGGTTTGAATCGAAACATTGGAAGGGGTTCTGCGCGTACGAGCATGAACTCGATCGATCTCTCGCCGGCCAGAAAATGATCGTTCTGTGCACCTACTCGCTCCAGGCGAGCAGGGCCGTGGATATGCTGAACGTGGCGCGCGCACACCAATGTACCATCACGAGGCGAAACGGCAATTGGGAGTTTCTGGCAGCTCCCGACCTCACGCAAGCCAAGCGGGACATCGAGAAACTGAGCGGCGCACTGGACATCATGTTGAAGCCTTTTCCGGGTCATGAGTTGTTGACGCCTCGGGAACGCGCGACGCTAGCTCAAATCGTGAGGGGAGCCTCCAGCAAGGAAGCTGCACGGGCGCTTGGCATCGGCCCGCGCACCGTCGAGTTTCACCGCGAAAACATCATGCGCAAACTCAGTGCGAAGAACACGATCGACCTCGTGCACTGCATGCTGTGCGACTCCTTCGAATCGCGGCGGCGGCTGGAAGCCGAAATCCTGGCATTGCGGCATCAGCTCAATAGCGGATCGCTTCACAAACCTTTCCCAAAAAAATAGGCGAATTTTGCGCGTGACTATTTGCTGGCCAGGACCAGGGGGCCTATCCGCTATGCTTAACCTCGAACTGGGGTGCCGGTATTCTCTCCGCAGCGCTGCCACGGACGGTCCCTGCGCCGGCTTGAAGAATAATAGCGCCAGCCGCTGATTGGCTGTGCCTAGCCTGTTTGGCGACCGGCTGGCTGCCCCATACAACCAGCGCGCCAACCGGGGCGGGTTCCCCGTATTCGTCCCAGTACCATCTGCGGGGGCCGCGGCCCATTCTCTGGAGCGTTTATGGGCAACGCTCAAGTGGAGAAAGCGGATGATTACTCTTTCAAGATCCTTATCCCGCGAAGGTGCCGCCGCCTACGGCGGGTTTGCGGTGACGTTGGCGCTTGCTGTCGCAACGCTGGCCGCCTCAATTGGCGCGGTGGGCGCTCAGCCGGGTCGTCAATCCCGTGAAGATCAATTCTCGAAATTCCAATGCACCAATCCGCACAGTGGAGCGACGTGGGACCTTAAAGTCGATTACAACCGGAGCACGGTCGACTCGTTTCCGGCCAAGATCACCAACAGTCAAATCGCCTGGCACGACGCTTTGCACGGCGGCTACTACTATCTGGATCGTGCCTCAGGCGCGCTGACGTTCAAGAATGCCACGACCACGGGCGGCTATGCTATCCACGACACATGCCGTGCCGGTTGACGACACGCGGTCATTCGCTGCCTAGGCAAAGCATGGTCGCGCGGCACCATCTCGCGATCATGCACACGACATGCCAGACTGGAACTCGCGCGGCGGCTGCCTTAGGCAGGCAAGCCCTGTCCCGCCGCCGCGCATCCGCATGTCGTGGAGATGCATGGCCGGGAGCGCGCCATGCAAACTTCTAGCACGGACCTCATCGTGGGTTGCCAGTGGACAAACTGCGCGACCGCGACGTAAGCCGACTGGCGCACGCCGAGGTCCAGCGGCGCGGCGAAAGCTGCCGGAGCCTCATTCCTTAAAAGCCTGGTCCAAATTCTTGGCGCCCGCGAAGGCTTTTTCTTGCGCCGCGGCGATGCGGGCGGAGGTCACGTCCGTGCCGTTGAAATTGGTGTGATCGAGGATCGCGCCGCGAAAATCGGCGCCGCCGGCCTCGGCCTCGGCGAGCGAGGCGCCTTTCAGATTGGCGCCTGGAAATTTCGCGAATTGTAGATCGGTCAAGGCGAGATTGGCGCCTTCGAAATTGGCCCCGGCGAGATCGGCGGATTTGAGCACGGCGCGCATCAGCCCCATCGACTGGTTCCGCATGTCGGCGGCTAGGTCGGCGCCGGTAAATTTGGCGTTACGCAGACTGGCGCGGGAAAAATCGGCGGCGACGCGGGCGCCGGAAAAATCGGCGCCGTCGCATTTCGCCTCTTGCAACTGGCTTGCGAAAAGATTGGCTTTCCTCAAGCTCGCGCCCGAAAAATCCGCCGCCATGGCCCAGACCTGATCGAGCACCGCGCCGTCGAGCTTTGCTCCCGAAAAATTTGTCTTGTTCATCCGGGCAGCGCGGAAATTGACGTTGGAAAAATCGAGCCCGGAAAGATCGAGCCCATTGAGGCTCTTGTCGGAAAGATCGGCGCCGCCGGGCGAAGCCCGCAAGCTCGCCTCGACTTCCGCCCGCGTCATCGCGGCCATGGAAAACATCGGGCTCGAAAGATCGACATGGCGCATCATGTCTTCTGAGTATGCGGGCGGCGAGAGAAGGCAGGCCGCCACGGCGAGCACTGTCCAGATTCTGAAGCTTTGCACTTACGACGCTCCCTCCGGTTATTCACAAAAATTTATTTTCATTTCGCAAACTTGAGTTCAACCGAGATGGTGGGTCAATTTTTGCCGCCAGTCACCATATAATAGCGATGGTCATGTGAAATGACCCCGTTGGTCCTTCCACTCAGGCCATAACTGGCGATCGTCGCCATCGGCGTTTATGCGTCTTTGAACCGGCATACCCCTCGTGACAAAAGAATATCTTGAACCACTCCACGCTCCGCCCGCTGAAGGCACAGCTGCCGACCTCACGCTCGCGGTACCCCGCGCGTTGGAACTTGCGCGAGTAGCGACTAGGCGCGAGCATGACCTGCTCGGCGAAAGGGAGGTTCCGGCGGCGGCCTATTGGGGCATCCATACGCTGCGCGCGGTCGAAAATTTCCCGATCACCGGGATTCCAATTGGGCATTTTCCTGAGCTCGTCCGTGCCCTTGCGCTCGTCAAGCAGGCGGCGGCGCGCGCCAACCGGCGGCTCCACCAATTGGCCCCGGAAAAGGCCGATGCGATCGATCGCGCCTGCGATCTCATCGCCAAGGATGGACGCTTCCTCGATCAATTCGTGGTCGATGCGGTGCAGGGCGGCGCCGGCACCTCGACCAATATGAACGCCAATGAAGTCATCGCCAATCTCGCGCTGGAGTTCTTGGGCCACGCGCGCGGCGAGTACCATTTTCTGCACCCGAACGACGACGTCAATATGGCCCAGTCGACCAACGATGCCTATCCGACGGCGTTGCGTCTCGCCGTGATCTTCGCCACGGTGCCGCTGGCGCGGGCGCTGCGCGAGCTTGCCTATGCCTTCAAGGCCAAGGCGGTCGAATTTGCCGATGTGCTCAAGATCGGCCGCACCCAATTGCAAGACGCGGTGCCGATGACGCTCGGCCAGGAATTCGATGCGTTTCACACGACCGTGAAGGAAGACATCGACCGTCTACGGGAGGCCGCCACTCTGTTTCGGGAGGTGAATCTTGGCGCGACCGCGATCGGCACCGGGATCACTGCCGATCCCCGTTACGCTTCGCTTGCGGTCGAGGAACTGGCGCATGTCACGGGCGAGCCGATGGTGCTCGCTCCCAATCTTATCGAGGCGACGTCCGACATGGGCGCCTTCGTTCTGTTCTCGGGCGTGCTGAAGCGGATCGCCGTAAAACTGTCAAAAATTTGCAACGATCTGCGCCTGCTCTCCTCCGGCCCGCGCGCGGGTTTTGGCGAAATCCGGCTGCCGGCCGTCCAGGCTGGCTCCTCGATCATGCCGGGCAAGGTCAACCCAGTCATCCCCGAGGTCGTGAGCCAGGTCGCCTATCTCGTCATCGGCCACGATCTCACGGTGACGCTGTGCGCCGAGGGCGGCCAGCTCCAGCTCAATGCCTTCGAGCCGACGATCGGCTTTTCCGTCTTGAAATCGCTGCGGATGCTTAGCGCGGCGATCGATACTTTGACCGGGCGCTGCGTCAACGGCATCGAGGCGGATCGCGAGCGTTGCCTCGGGCTCGTCGAAAACTCGATCGGCCTCGTGACCGCGCTCGGGCCGGTGCTCGGCTACGAGGCGTGCTCGCGGATCGCCCGCCGGGCGCTCGAAGAGAACCGCACGGTAGCGGCAATCGTTCTCGAACAAGGCTTGTTGACCGAGACGCGCCTAAACGAGCTGCTCCGGCTCGAAACCATGACGAGGCCATCGCGGATCGTCATGGCGGCCGCGACAAAGCCGAAGGGGTAGCTTGGCGCAGGCGCATCCGGTAAATTTTTTGCGCGCCTCGGGCGCGCATTTCAAATGCCTGGAACCGCATAGGACGCGGGAGGACACCGACTCGAGTCCTGCGCCGATCAAACCTGGACGGCTCCTCATGCCTCCCGCAACGCGGCCGTCTCGCCGAGTTGCCCGGATCAGAAGCCGCCGTCGTGTTATTTGGGCGGCACAGTCACGCTTCTCCCCGGAGACCGGCGGCGAATGCGCGCGTCACGATCTCGAGCTGCGCATTCAGGATTTCCGGGGGCATTGGCGCGAGCTTTTCTTCCAGACCCAGGGAGACTATTCCGTGAACGGCCGAAAACAGGGTGCGCGCTAACAGGGCGCGAGCCTCGGAAGACAGCCGTGGGGCGAGCCCCGCCAGAGGCGCTTCCAATACGAGGAAGAGGCGATTCTGATCCTCGGTGAACCAGGCGGGAACCGCGCGCCCGCCTGCCATTCGATGTTCGAACAGGGCGCGCCAGCGCATCTTGTGCATTCGCGCGAAATCCAGATAGGCACGCGCGAGGGGGACGAGTTCTTCCGCCGGGGATTGCCTAGGTTGCGCGAGCGATGTGCCGACGAGCGCCGCCTCCAACAGGGACAGCGTTCGCGAGCCAACGCGCAGAATCAGCTCATCAAGATTGTCGAAGACATTGTAAATGGCGCCCACCGCGCAGCCGGCTTCGGCGGCAATATTGCGCGCCTTGAGACTTTGCAGTCCGCCGGCGGCAATCGTCGTCTCCGCCGCCTTCAACACGCGGTCGCGCAGACCGGCGCGTCCGTCCAGGGACTTTGAGTCCGCCTCGTCGCTCATTCGTTCACTTTTCCGTTACCTCATGAACAATGTTCAGAATCTCCTTGAACAACGTTCAAAACCGTGCCATGTTGCCGTGTGAACGATGTTCATACCAGGAGGTGAGACAATGTTCAAGGCCCTGATAACACTGGCGAAGGGACGTGTCTTCGCAACCGGGGAGCGACTAGCAGATCAGAACGCCCTAGTCATCCTCGATCAGCAGATGCGCGATGCGAGCGCCGCGGTTGATCGCGCCAAGAAGGCGCTTGCCGTCGCGATCGCGCAGGATAAGCAAGAGGAACAAAGACTGGCGGCGACGCGCCGGCAAATTGCGGACCTCGAACAGCGGGCCATCTCGGCACTAGCAGCCGGGCGCGATGATCTCGCCCAAAAGGCCGCCGAAGCCATCGCGGGCCTCGAGACCGATGCCAACGCCGCGCAAACGGCGCGCGACATTTTCGCCGTGGAGATCGCCAAGCTCGAACGCCACGTGGGCAAGCAGAGCACCCGGCTTGCCGATCTCGATCGCGGCCGGCGCATCGCCCGGGCGGCGCAGGCGGTACGGATCGCCCGCCAGGGACGCGTCGAAACCGCGTGCGGTTTCCAGAACACGCTGATGGAAGCGGAGGCGACGCTCGCTCGCCTGCGCGCGCAACAGACCGAGGCGGATGCGGCCGAGGAAGCTCTGGACACCCTGGAGGCTGCGCCCGCCAGCGAAACAATCGCCGAAAAAATGGCGGCCGAGGGATTCGGACCTCCGATCGAAGCCCGCCCCGCCGACATTCTCGCCCGCCTGAAAGCCAGAGCGGGCACCGCCTGAAGTAATTCATTCTCAAACAAAAAGGAATAGACCCATGAACAATCAAACGCTCCAACACAGCCAGGCCTGGACGTTTTTCACCTACGCATCTTTCATTTTGTCGCTATTGATGATCGGCGGCGGCATCGCCCTGATGCCGATCGATCTGTCGATGAAGGCTTTCCTCGGAATGGGCATTATGCTGCTCATCCAATCTTGCATCACTCTCACCAAGACAATGCGTGACACCCAGGAAGCTCAGAGTCTCGTCAATCGCATCGAGGATGCCAAAACCGAGCGGCTCCTAATGGATGTGGCGAAAGCTCCGTGACAGCCACTTTGCAGCGAGCGTCAATGGGCCTGTGGTTCATCCTGCCACTAGACCAAGCCGGCGAGAGAATCAGGCCCATTTTCGCCCGACATAAAGGCAAATGACGATGTCCAACGCTCTTCTTCTCTCGCGCCGCTTCGCCCCGTTGTTCTGGTGCCAATTCTTCGCGGCGTTCAACGACAATTTTCTCAAGAACGCGCTGATCTTGCTCATCTTGTTCAAGATCGGCGGAGCCCCAGGGGAATCCCTTGTCACCCTGGCCGGCGCCATATTCATCGCGCCTTATTTCATCTTATCGGCGCTCGGCGGCCAAATCGCCGACAAATTCGACAAAGCCTTGGTCGCGCAGCGGCTGAAGCTCGTCGAGATCGCCGCCGCCGGCGTCGCGGTTCTCGGCTTTCAGCTGGGGTCAATTCCGGCGCTGCCCGGCGCGTTGTTTGCGTTTGGCGCCC
>JBOHJQ010000094.1:0-12133 GCA_050728655.1 Methylocella sp. | reverse complement strand
GTGCAGGTCGTATCCGCACGACCTGCACAGGCCACGCGCTTTCGTGCACAGACTGGGAAGCTGGGCAATCTTATAGGAAATGGCGAAGGGAATATGGCGCGAAATGGGAAGCCGCATTTAGGCAAAAATACGAACAGGACATGCTCAAGAAATTCGACACCCATTTTTTTGTCGGCAATCTTCATCAGTTCCCCACCGCATGGATCGTCGTTGGCCTGTTCTATCCGCCGCGCCCAGTCATGGGCGATCTGTTCTATTAGGACAAATTCGGCCACTCCCGCTCAAAACCGGCCAGTACCGCGCGGATGTCCTTGCCTCCGAATCCGGGTTAACGGGATAGATTGGCGAGCAGGATTGCGAGATAGTTTCGGCCCCATCTGGCCTTCTGTCGCCCGAGTTCGAGGCTTTTCTTATCGGTTCGGCGCGCAGTCTTCCGTAATCCCTTTTTGAGTCTGCCTATTCGAGGCACGCTCTCGCTCGCTCCTGCCGATGGCGATTCGGGGCGCTGGCGGGCGATGCGCCCGGCCGCTCGAAATTTCGCTTTATTTGTTTTGTAAGTGTAAGCATCCAAATTGTGCAACACCGGGGCGCCGCGAACGAGGTCTTGCTTGGTCCGTTTTGAAAATGTTGGCTTACGCTACGGGATGGGTGCGGAAATCCTGAAGGATATTAGCTTCGCCATCGAACCGCGGTCGTTTCAATTCCTGACCGGTCCTTCCGGCGCCGGCAAGACGACGCTGTTGCGGCTCATTCTTTTGTCCCTGCGGCCGACGCGCGGCGCGATCGGCCTTTTCGGGAGCGACGCCTTAACTCTCGACAAACCCGCGATTACCGGTCTCAGACGGCGGATCGGCGTGGTATTTCAGGATTTCCGGCTGCTCGACCATTTGACGACCTATGAAAACGTCGCTCTACCGCTCCGCGTGCGCGGCAGGGAGGAAGCGAGCTATCGCGCCGAAGTGATGGAACTTCTGCATTGGGTCGGTCTTGGGGAGAGAACGCATATTCTGCCGCCGGTGCTGTCCGGCGGCGAGAAACAGCGCGCCGCCATTGCCCGCGCGCTCATCGTGCGGCCGGAGTTGCTGCTGGCCGACGAGCCGACCGGCAACGTCGATCCAAGTCTCGCGCGCAGGCTTTTGCGGCTGTTCACCGAGCTCCACAAAACGGGGACGTCGGTGGTGATCGCGACGCACGATCTCGGCTTGATGGACCAATTCGACGGCGCCCGCCGGCTGGTTCTGGGCAACGGCCGCCTCCATATTTACGATTGAGGCGCGAGATGAGCATTTTTTCGGACGGGCGCGCCCAACCGGCGGCGGAAAACGGCCGGCAGGCAAATTCGCGCGGCATCATAAGGCTTGGCCTCAAGCGCGGCATGCAGAGCGAGATGGCGCTTGTCCCCGAGGCGTCCATCGCCGGGCGCGCGCTTGTCACCGTCGTCGCCATCATGACCTTTCTTGCCTCGCTGACCGCCGGCGCGGCAATTTTGATAAGCGACGCATCGCGCGGCTGGCAGGACGAGGTCGCCCGCGAGATGACCATTCAAATCCGCCCAACCGCTGGCCGCGACCTCGACGCCGATACGGCAAAAGCGGTCGAGCTTGCCCGGGCGATGCCGGGGGTTGCCTCGGTCCGCCCCTACAGCAAGGCGCAATCCGAGGAACTCTTGCAGCCTTGGCTCGGTTCCGGTCTCGATCTTTCCGAGTTGCCGGTGCCGCGCCTCATCGTCGTCGGACTCGACAAACAGGAGCGCTTGGATATCGCCGTTCTGCGCAAAAGGCTCTCCGGCGCGATTCCGGGCACCACGATCGACGACCATCGCCTCTGGCTAGAGCGCCTTGCGATCATGGCGAAGAGCGTCGTCTTCGCCGCCGCGGTGATCTTCGCCCTGGTGCTCGCCGCGATGATTTTGGCGGTCGGCTTCGCGACCCAAGGCGCGATGGCGGGCAACCGCGAGATCATCGAGATTTTGCATTTCGTCGGTGCCGCCGACAGCTATATTTCGCGCCAGTTCCAGCGGCATTTTTTTCAGCTCGGCCTGCGTGGTGGCGCGATCGGTGGCGGGCTCGCGATCTGCACCTTCTTCGCGTCGGGAACCGTGGCAGCCTGGCTGCGGGCGACCCCCGGCGGCGATCAGTTGGAAGCCATGTTCGGCGATTTTTCGCTCGGCGGGAATATCTATGCCGCCATCGCGCTCATCGCGGCGGCCATCGCGATCGTCACCGGCTTTGTCTCGCGGGTGATTGTGTTCCGCCATTTGCGCGACTTGAGTTGAGGCGCGAGGGATTTTGGCCGCCGCTCCAAGGCCCGGCGGTTTTCGGCATGTGGTGACATTGTCCATGAGATCTTCTAGCATTGCCCAGCAGGCGATGGCGGGGCGTCACAATGGCGATATCACACGGCGAAGGCGATCTCATCGCGGCCATTTACGACGCCATTATTGACCCCTCCCGCTGGGACGAGGTCGTCAAGCGCACCGTCGAGGCGACGAAATCGGTGGCCGGCGGCCTCTTTATTCGACTGGCGGATGCGGCAGATATTTCGGCAGTGTGCAATGCCGATCCTTTCTATGTCGACGCATTCGTCCAGCATTACTACAAGATAAACCCCTTCAACGCCTCCGGAGCGGCAATCGCACCGGGCGAGGTGCGAGCGGCGACGTCTATCACCCAGACCGATTCGTTCAAAGCCTCGGCTTATTACATGAATTCATGCTGCCGCAGGGATGGGCCGATGTCATCGGCGTTGGTGTTCTTCGCACGCCCAAAGCGTTCGGACTTTTGTCCCTCCAGAGATCGCCCGGCGCGATTTGGGTGGAACCTCCCAAATGGCAACTCCTGGAAATTCTCGCGCCGCATCTGAAGCGGGCGTGCGACCTTGGCCTGTTGCTCGCCCGGACGCGAGCGACAACGGACTCGCTCGGCACGGCGGTCGCGGCTGCCGGTTTCGCTGTCTTTCTCTTGACCGGGGATTGCCGGGTCGTCTTCGCCAATGCCAAAGCCGAAGATCTCATCCGGCGCGGAATCGGCTTGCGGTATGAGCATGGGCGGCTTGCGGCGGCGAGCCCGGCGCTCACCGCGCGCCTGCATGCGCTCGTGCGCCATGGGTCACAGCTCGAACGAGGCGAAGCCGATATCGGTGGCACCCTTGAGCTGGCTCGCGGCGAAAATCGCCCGCCGCATTTTGCGCATGTCATCCCGCTCGCCCCGAACCGGACCGTGGCAATCTTCGACTTCGACCGGCCGGCCGCCGCCGTCTTCATCGTCGATCCATCTGCCGATTTTGGCGCCCAAATCCGGCATTTTGCCGCAACGTTCGGGCTGACCCCCGCCGAGACCCGCGTTCTTGCCGAAATCATAGCCGGAAACGGCCTTCCCGCCGCCGCCGCGCAGCTCAAAATCAGCAGGGGGACCGCGCGCACCCACGCCTACCGCATTTTTGAGAAAACTGGAACCAAGCGTCAGACGGAACTCCTCCGCCGGTTCTTCGAAACCGCCGTGCCCGGCTCGCCGGCTGGGATCTGAATATCCGGCAAAAACACTTAGCCGCCTGCGCTCGGCATCATACGGCCGCATGACGCCAGAGCGGAACGCGCGGCTATGACGTCAGTCTGGGCGATGCGGGGCAAGCGGGCTGAGCCAAAACACAGCTTTCCGCAGCGGCCCGCGGTCATTGCGATCCCCACGGCATGATTGGCACGGAGCTGATGGAGTTAGCTGGCGAACCGCTGATGATCTTCGAACTTACCGCGAGGTAAACCAGCGTGTTGTGCTTCTTGTCCAGCACCCTGTAAATGCGCGTGGCCTTGAAGATGATGCTCGTCTTCTCGGTGAACACCTCCTCATCGTCCGGCAACGTCGAGATGTCGACGTTGATGGGGCCGGTTTGATGGCAAATAACCGAGAAATTCGACGGGTCTTCATTGAGACCAAGCGGCTGACCCCATCCGCCTTTCCGGGCCTGCGAGATGTGGCAGGTGACGCCCGGAACCTTTGGATCGTCAAAATCCGCGACACATACCTTATCGTTGGGCGAGAGCAAATTGAACGTCGTGCTGACGCAACTCAAATCGTCCGCTCGTGTAAAAGCCGGCGCCGCAACGAAGAGTACCGCCGTCATAAAACACAGTTTCACTTTCGATCTCCATTGCCAAGGCGCATTCTGGGGTCTGCGCGCGGTTCGTCCGCTTTCCAGTGCGGAAACGTCAACCACCGCCGCCCGCAAAAAGCAACGCCGTGGATCGGCCGAAAGTTCCGGTCCTCGGCTAACCGGCAGGGCTCTACGCATTGACTATTGTCGCGTCGCTGACGGCGCCGCGGCGCCCAGAAAGAACCGCAACATTTCGCGCGATGCGTCGGGACCGTCCGGATCGGTGAATGAGCCTTCCGGCCTGCCTCCCGACCAAGCATGCGCCAGCCCTTCGATCGCCCAACGCTCGACACGCACAATGGCCCGCGCGTCCCTGATCAAAGTGCGTGTATAAGCGCGGCCTCCAGCGGAGCGGCCGTGTTGCGTTTCCTGTGCGGCGCTGGGGAAGCCGGCGCGTGCTTCGGCGACAATCAATCCGGCGTTCGAAGGATGCACGGTCAGATCGGACTCGCCATGGAAAACGATGGTGCGGACGCGCGCGCCCTTTGGACGCGTCTTCCTTTGCGCCATCGCCGCGGGGATCGAGTTGCCGCCCATCGCGGCGAATGCGGAAGGCAAGTCGCTGGCGGACCCGTAGGCGAGGCCCGAGTGAACTCCTACCGCGGCAAAAAGTTCAGGATAGGTGGCACTCATAGTCAAGGCCATGGCGCCGCCGGCAGAGAGGCCGGCCACATAGACCCGCCCGGCATCGATAGCGAACTCCGCCATTATGGCACGGGTAATTCCTGCAATGATGCGGGGCTCTCCCTCGCCGCGCATCTGGTCCTTGCGATCGAACCAGTTCCAGCATGCGGAGTGATTAGCTGTCGCCGGCTGTCGTGGATAGGCGACGATAAAACCCTGCTCTTCCGCAAGGAGGTTCATACCCGTGCCCAGCGCGAAATCGTCGGGATCTTGGGTGCAGCCGTGGAGCATCACAATCAATGGACATTTGCGGCCATTCCCATGGCTCGGCAAGTAGACCTTATAGTCGCGCGAACCTGCCGCGCAGCTAAAGGTCCTGGTCAAAAAAGCTGCTCCCTCCGGCACAGGCGGCGCGATCGGAGATTTCCGCGGCATCGCCGCAGGGGCGATGCGCGGACGGTTGGCCCGGCGCAACAGCGTCAACACTTCCCCCAATGGCCGTGTCGTCGCGCGGCCGGCAAGCCGTCGTGCTGGGAGCAAGTTCCCCCAGCCCGCGCCCGCATCTCCGGCGATGGCCGGCTCGCTCTCAACCGGACGCGCGTCAGCCTCTGGCGCAATTCGCCGAAGAGTGGCGGCCGGTTGGGCGTCGGGCGAGCGGGTAGAATCTCCTCCCCCCAGGGCGCGCTGGATCGCCCGCGTCGCCTCGATCACATGTTGCCTTTGCGTGAGCTCTGCAGCCTTACGCATGGCGGCGCTGAAAATGGTTTTCATCGGTCATTTCCTTGGCGAAAGCGCCTAACGCAGGCGCTCATCGAATCCGTCCGAAGAGCGCCGCCTTGACTGGTTTGCTTGCCTGAAGCGCGCCAAGGACGGTGACCGACTCGATTGTCGCCACCGCAAGCTCGGGCGTGACATCGCCGGCGATGGTCGCCAGCCCGACAACCTGAATGTTGAGTTTTCCGCCGGCGGCCCTGACCGCCTCTAGGTCCGCCCGGCTATAGAATCGCGAGCCAAGCTCGAGGGTCTGCCGCGCAATTGATTTTTGTACGGCATCCGCGTGAGCGGCGAGCTGGTTGCGGATCGCCGTCCTGATCAGGTCGGTGCGGTTCGAGTAAAACCCTTCGCTGACCAGCAAATCGATACGGCCAAGATCGACATATCCGATGTTGATCGTGATTTTCTCGGTCTCGCCCGGGTTGTCGCGCAGCCGATACACACTGGCAGCCAAGGCAGGCCTCCATACACCCTCCACAAGGATGACATATGGATGGTTTGACACTCGATTGCAAGGCAAAAGATGGCGCCAGCGAACGCGGACCGGCCACCCAGGCGTGCTATTACGCTATTTGCCGAGCTTGAGCAGCCGCTGGGATTTCGGCCGCCGCTCCAAGGCCCGGCGGTTTCCGACGCGTGGCGACATTTTCCGGACCGTCGCTCCAAATTCTAATTTTTCTTTTGACATTGTTTGTCCACCGGGTCAGGTCGCGGTTGCGGCAGGAGGGGGACCCGTCATAGTTTCAGCGCAGTCAATCGTTGCTTATGACCCGATACCGGCCGCTACTCTTCCAGACGGTACGTCCGGGCCCCCAACCGGGTGGAATTTCCAAGGGAAAAACAGTTCACGGTCCCAACTAATAAAATTAGGGGTTTCGTTATTTGCTCACCTTAAGAAGTTCTTCGATGCGTACTGGAAAGCGGGAGAGTGGCAGGCACGCGATCAATAGGGTGACGGCGGCCGCATGCGCGTTTGCGAACCGCGGAAATCGCGCCGAAACCCTCTTCAATCCCGTGCTGGCTGGCGTGATTGACGGGGCCGCGCGGCTTTTGGCGCAGCCTCTAAATGTGATCCTTATGTGGGCTCGGCGGGAGGCGACAATGCGCTCGCGGTTGGTAATCGGCTCATTTCTGCTAGCTCAGGCCGCCGCTCTATGCTGGGTCGTGGCGGCGCAGGCGCAATCCCGCGATCCCGAGCTGACATTCGAGTCCGCCAATGGCGAAATCATCGTCGAGGCGAATGGCGCCACGCTCGGGGAAATCTTGGATCGTCTTTTTACCGAGCGCGGCACCCCTGTGGACTGGCGCGACCAAGCTTTGGCCGGCAAAGTGATCCAAGGCAGCTTTAAAGGTCCGATAGACGAGGTCGCGCAAAGACTTCTGGCGGGCGTGAACTATATTGCAATTTCCGCAAGCTCCGATGGCGAGGCGCGCATCACACGCGTCGTCATTTTTGGAAGCACCTCGTCCGTTGGGATAGCGCCTCGCGAAACAATCGAGGCGCGTGTGCGCCGGCCCCCCGCGTCTCCAGGACTCCCCTTCCCCGCGTCTCCAGGACTCCCTTTCAAAGCTGGGCGTGCTCGCCTGAGGATGCACCGCTGAATGCAACTCACGGCGGAACACCTCAGACCGGAACCCGCACGGTTGCCCGCAATCCCCCCGCCTTGCTGTCGCCGAGGCTGATGCCGCCGCCATGCGAGCGCGCGATGTCGCGCGCGATCGCAAGGCCGAGCCCGGTGCCGCCCGCGTCTTGGTTGCGCGCGTCATCGAGGCGGAAAAACGGCCGGAAGACGTCCTCGCGCCGGCCTTGCGGAATGCCGGGGCCGTCGTCGTCGACGTGGATTGTCAAAAAGCGCTTGTCCCTTACCGCTTCGATGGAAATTCGGCTCGCGTGGCTTTGCGCATTGGAAATGAGATTGGCAAGGCAGCGCTTGAACGCATCGGGCCGCACGGTGACCAGCGGATCGCCCGAAAACGCGACTTTGGCATCGAACCCAGCCCGCTCGGCGTCGAGGCGCAAATCCTCCAAAAACTCCGCCATGTCGATCTTCGCGGCGCTCTCGCCAGCGTCGCCCCGCGCGAAGGCAAGATAGGCCTCGAGCATCCGCTGCATTTCCTCGACGTCTTTTTGCAAGTCCCGCGTCTCTTCGGTCTCGCCCATCAAGGCGAGCGAAAGCTTGAACCGGGTGAGGATGGTGCGGAGATCGTGGCTCACCCCATTCAGCATCGCGGTGCGCTGCTCGAAGGCGCGCTCGATCCGCCGTTTCATCTCGATGAAAGCCTTGCCGGCTTGCCGCACCTCCCGCGCGCCGCGTGGATAAAATTCAAGATCGCGCCCCTTGCCGAACGCTTCCGCCGCGCCCGCGAGCAAAAGAATCGGCTTGATCTGGTTGCGCAGAAAGGCGATCGCCACCACGATCAAGACGAAAGAAGTGCCGATCATCCACCAAAGGAAGATCTGGGAATTGGACGCATAGGCGGCGCCGCGCAGGGCGACGACGCGCAGGATCGAGCCATCGAGCTTGACTCTGATCTCGATGAAATCCGAGCGCCCGACGGTATCGAGCCAGAAGGGTTTGCCGATCTGGCGCCGGATCTCTTTCGACAAGGCGGCATCGAGGATCGAGAAGAAAGGTTTTGGCAGCGCGGCCGGCAGGTCGCCGCTCGGCAGGAATTCCATGTCGATTTTCAACCGCTGCTGGACGATCTGGGCGAGGAGCGCGTCGTTTGTCCGGCCCGGGTAGGATTTATGAAGCTCGACGATCGCCGCGATATCCTGGGTCAAGGCGGTGGAAAGCCGCTTCGTGACGAGCTGCCAATGCCGCTCCATGAAGACAAAGGTGAGCACGCATTGCAGGATCACCATCGGCACGATGACGATGAGAAGCGCCCGCGCGTAAAGACCCTTGGGCAGGATCACGGCGGTCTTGCGCCAGAACGCCCGCCACCAGGAGCGGGACTGCTCGAATGAGACGGGAAGGGAAAGGCTCACCACGCGGCCCCCGTTAAACCCGCATATTTAGTGATAATAATCAGCACATTGCACGTTGGTAATCAAGGCGGCCATGGCGAACCCGGAAGGTGAATCGAGTTATACCATTAAGGCGCTTGGGGCAAAGGCGCGGCATCCGTCACCGCAGTGCGCTGGGGTTTCCAGGCACACGATGGCGCCCCCTAGCACCGGGCTTGGCTGACGGCGAGGAGTGCGCGTCTTGCAATTTGGCGTGTTATTCTATGTTACTATATCAATAACATAGAATAAATTGCGCCCGCTGGCTCCGAAGCGGCCGGCCGCGCACGGCGAGTTATATGATGCGCAATCAAAAATGTGATGACATTCATCATAATTTATGCAATATGTATCACCATTGAGAAAATATTGGGTGTGCATGGCAGCGACACTGGCGGAAGCGGGGCCGCATCGGCGCGGGGTTTTGCGGCGCACCGGGACCGTGGCCCCGGTGCCGAGGACGTATTATTTGTATCACTTAAGATCAATGAGCTTCAGTTAAAAGTTTGAGCATTTTAGACCGTAGCGAACGAGGGATTGATATGTCTGAACCAATTGCTGAGCACGGCCAACAGGCGCAGCTCGACGCGGCGCGGGCGATCGAGGCGGCGAAGGTTGCCGCCATTTATGCCCGCTCCGGCAGCGCGCGCGAACGGCAGGCCGTGGTAAACTGGTCGAAGCAAGTGGACGAGGTAGCGACGCGCGATCTGGCGCGGGCGATCGAGGCGGCAAAGGTTGCCGCCAATTGCGCCAGCTCCGGCAGCACGCTTGAACAGGGGGCCGTGGCGAGCATCCTCAAGCACGTGGACGCGGTCGCGGCGGTCGATCCGGCGTCGGCGATCGAGGCGGCGAAGGTTGCCGCCAACTATGCCCGCTTCGGCAGCGCGCTCGAACAGCAAGCCGTGGCGAGCTGGTCGAAGCATGTGGACGCGGTCGCGGAACTCGATCCGGCGCAGGCGATCGAGGCGGCGAACATTGCCGCCACTTATGCCAGCTCCGGCGGCGCGCTCAAGCGGCAGGCCCTTGCGAGCTGGTCGCAGCACGTGGACGCGGTCGCGGCGCGCGATCCGGCGTCCGCGATCGAGGCGGCAAAGATTGCCGCCACTTGTGCCAGCTCTGGCAGCGTGCTCGAACTGCAGGCCCTGGCGACCTGGTCGAAGCACGTGGACGCGGTCGCGGCACAAGATCCGGTGCTGGCGATCGACGTGGCGAAAGTTGCTGCCAATTGTGCTTGCTCGGGCAGCGCGGTCGAACAGCTGGCCATTGCGGCCTGGTCGAAGCACGTAGACGCCGTCGCGGCGTGCGATCCAGCGTCGGCGATCGAGGCGGCGAAGGTTGCCGCCATTTATGCCCGCTCCGGCGGCGCGCTCGAACAGCAGGCCGTGGCGACCTGGTCGAAGCATGTGGACGCGGTCGCGGCGCGCGATCCGGCGCAAGCGATCAAGGCGGCGAAGGTTGCCGCCAATTATGCCTGCTCCGGCAGCGCACTCGAACGGCAGGCCGTGGTAAGCTGGTCGACGCTCGTCAACGCGGTCGCAGCGCGCGATCCGGCGCACGCGATCGAGGCGGCGAATGTTGCCGCCAAGGATGCCCGCTCCGGTAGCGCGCTCGAACGGCAGGCCGTGGTGAGCTGGTCGACGCACGTCGGCGCGGTCGCAGCGGCCGATCCAGCGCGGGCGATCGAGGCGGCCAGGGTTGCCGCAACTTTTGCGAGCTCCGGCAGCGCGCTCGAACGGCAGGCCCTGGCGAACTGGTCGAAGCACATGGACGCCGGAGCGGCGCTCGATCCGGCGCTGGCGATCGAGGCGGCGAAGGTCGCCGCCAACTATGCCAGCTCCGGCAGCCCTCTCGAACGGCAGGCCATTGCGAGCTGGTCGAAGCAGGTGGATGCGGTCGCGGCACGCGATCCGGCGCCGGCAATCGAGGCGGCGAAGGTTGCCGCCAAATATGCCCGCTCCGGCGGCGCGCTCGAACGGCAAGCTTTGGCGAGCTGGTCGAAGCATGTGGACGCGGTCGCGACGCGCGATCTGGAGGAGGCGATCGATGGGGCGAAGGTTGCCGCCACTTATGCCAACCCCGGCAGCGCGCTCGAACGGCACGCCCTGGTGAGTTGGTCGAAGCACGTCGGCGCGGCCGCAGCGGCCGATCCGGCGCGGGCAATCGAGGCGGCGAAGGTTGCCGCCAATGATGCCTGCTCCGGCGGCGCGCTCGAACAGCTGGCCATGGCGAGCTGGACGAAACAGGTGGACGCGGTCGCGACGCGCGATCCGGCGCAGGCGATCGAGGCGGCGAAGGTTGCTGCCAACTATGCCCGCTCCGGCGGCGCGCTCGCACGACAGGCCGTGGCCAGCTGGTCGACGCACGTGGACGCGATCGCTGAGTTCGATCCGGCGCCGGCGATCGCGGCAACGCTAATTGCCGCCAATTATGCGGCCCCTGGCAGCGCGCTCGAACGGCAGGCCGTGGCGAGCTGGTCGAAGCATGTGGATGCGGTCGCGGCGAGCGATCCGGCGCTAGCGATCGACGTGGCGCGGGTTGCCGCCAATTATGCGCGCTCCGGCGGCGCGCTCGAGCTGCAGGCCGTGACGAACTGGTTGAGGCACGTGGACACTGTAGCGGCGGTCGATCCGGTGCGGGCGATCGAGGCGGCGCGGGTTGCCGCCAATTATGCCGCCCCCGGCGGCGCCCTCGAGCAGCAGGCCATGGCAAAGAAAGATGAATTGCAAAATCCCAGCCAGACAACCCGACCACGCGAAGACGCGCAAGCTTTTGTCCGCCATTTGCAGTTGGGCTGAATTTTTGGCCGTGTGCACAATTCAAGACTTTTGCACAAAAAGCCATTGATTTATAAGGACTTTTTCGACGCATAAAACAGGTGCAAAATGGGCCATTCCGGCATGGCCTAATCGCCTGGCTTCGGCGCTTTGGCCGGCGTGAAGTTGACCGATAACCTGCAAATCTCTCTCGAAGTCGGCGTGTCCATTATCAAGGAATATCCTGTCTACAACTTCAAGACAGAGGCGCGGGTCCGCGTATCGTTCTAGCGGGCGGCAGGTGGTATTCCGAAGGGCAATCGGGTGAAAGCGGGCGCTCCGTGGGGCGCCCGCCTCCCGCTTCATGCGCGCTTCGCGCACTTAATCGCTTGGGTGACCGGCTTTCCTCATCGCGTCCAAGATGCCCGTGAGGTTGTAGGTCTCGGGCGCCTGCAGCGGCGGGAACTCCTTGTACGAATAGAGTTCCTTCTCCCAGAGCAACTGACCGATCGGGAGCATGTTCCAATCATAAAGAAACGCGGTGACTGGGCCGCCGAGCGAGCCACCCAGGCCCGCGACCGTCTTCTGGCTATCGCCGACAGCCTGTTCGAAGGGATCGCGCTTGATGTTCTGGACCAGGGTGAAGTGGAACGAGGTAAGCGGCAAGAGCCAGCCTGCTGCCCCAGGTTGCGACATTGTGTAGTACATCTTCCAGTTCTTGTAGCGCACCGCGGACGGAGTCGCGCCCGAGTAATAGAAGAAGACATCACGCGCCGACTTGTCGGACTTGCCTTCCAAGTAGTCGCGCTGGTCGACACCGTCG
>JBOHJQ010000093.1:0-12418 GCA_050728655.1 Methylocella sp. | reverse complement strand
GCCCCGATCGACCAATTGTTGGTGAGCGCGTAGTCGAGGCCCCCGCCGACGGTCCAGCCTGTACGCGTGCTGGTAATTTGGTCGATGCCGCCCAACGGAAGTGTGTTGTAGGCAACCGTGAAGTCAGCGAAGGCGGCGCCGCCGGTGGCGTAGATGAGGACGCGGTCGAAGGCGATGCCGAGGCGGGCGCGGATCGAACCTTGTACAGTCGCTTTGGGGTTGACGAGGCCCTGGAAAAATGGCGGGAAGCCGCCCACCAACTTCGTCGTGCTGAGGCTGGTGCCGTCGACCGAGCCTTCAAGGCCCGCTACCCATTGGTTAATTTGCAGATTATAACCCATGTGAGCGCCGCCGATTACCCCGTTCAGATCGACGGTGAAAGGAAGGAAGATCGTGGACGGGAGCCCAGGTATGCCTGGGGCAGGGTTGTTGATGCTTCCGTTGTCGCGGGCCCACGCATAACCGACCTGGCCGCCGAGATAGAAGCCGGACCAGGTGAAGATCGGCGCCGGCGGCAGATAGACCGGCGGCGGCGCCCGGTAAGGGAGATCGGCGGCGGCGGCCGAACCGGCGATGGCGATCGCGCCAACCGATGCCAGGAGGATTTGACGGCGCATGGGGTTTTCTCCTTTGCCTAATGAATTGCAAAACAATCACGCCGTCGTGGGGCGCTCGCAACCATTATTGGCTCCTGCGCACGTTATTTCGGCGACTGTGGCGGGAATACCACGAAGCGCGCGCCACAAGCCAAATTGGCAATAAAAACCCGGCCGCGCGGCCGGGTTTTGTTTTTGTGGAAGCCGGGCAGGAAGCGCGCGGCTTAATATTTGGCGACGATCGGAGGCGGAGCGTACAAGTCGAACCTGTAGTCGAAGCCGACCTGCACTTGGTTTTGTTGGATCCGGCGGCGCCCGTCGAGAAAAAAGCCTGCGGGCGCCCCAGCGAACTGCCCGTCGCGGATAGAGCCGAAATCGGTAAAGCGGTATTCGGCCCTGATCGACCAATTGTTGGTGATGGCGTACTGGATACCGCCGCCGACCGTCCAGCCGACGCGGGTGTTCGAACGGCTGGCTGACGCGAAGAAGGGCACGTTTGGGGCTGAGAGCGACACGTCGGTGTTGAAGCCGCCGAAGGCAACACCGCCGGTGGCATAGATCAAGGCCCGGTCAAAGGCAACGCCAAGGCGGCCGCGAATCGAGCCCTGAATGTCGGCGGTCGAGTGCGCCGACACAGTGCTGCCGTCAGGGAAGACGGCCACACCGGTATTGCTCAGGCTGGTCCCATCGACCGTTCCTTCGAGGCCAATGACCCATTGGTTGATCTGATAGTTAAAACCGACGTTGCCGCCGCCGATCACCCCGTTCGGCGTGCCGCCGACGTTGCTATTGATAAAGGCACCGCCGCGACCAAAAAACGGATCAAATCCGTTGAACTGATTGGTGCCGGTGCCCCAGGCGTAACCGACCTGGCCGCCGATATAGATGCCGGTCCAGGTGAAGATCGGCGGCGGCGGCAAATAAACTGGCGGCGGCGCGCGGGCGGGAAGATCGGCCGCGAAGGCCGGACCGGTGATGGCGATGGCGCCAACCGACGCCATGAGAAATTTGCGATACATAGCATTCGTCCTTTCTGGAGCTTAAACTTGCGATTTTGGGCAATATACGCCTTTGTTATAACTATGAAAATGACAGCAGCGTCATAGAGCGCCGAATTGCCCGCCTTGTGACTTGTTCGCAACAGAAAGCGCCATTGCCACAATCCGGGCCCGATTCTTGCGTCGGGTCGGAATCGTTTGACCGTCGCGAATAGGAGACTCAGTACTGGGCGGCGACGGGAGCCCCGCCGAATGGGTCAAATTTGTAGCTGAAGCCGGCGCGAACAGCGTTTTCGGTCTCGTGGTGATTGACGAAGGAGCCGAAGCCGAATGCGAAGTGCGTGGCGTCCCCGATGTGACCGAAATCCACGTAGCGGTATTCGGCCCGGATCGACCAATTGCCGGTCACGGCATACTCGATTCCGCCGCCGATGGTCCAGCCGGCGCGGGTTGTCGAGCTTTGGTCGAAGCCCGGAAACCCATTGACGCTAGTCTCGAAGCTCGCGAATTCGGCGCCTCCGGTCGCGTAGAGAAGAGCCCGGTCGAAGGTGACGCCGAGACGGCCGCGAATCGATCCTTGCACGGGAATCTGCGTTTCGAAGAGCGCGCCGCCGGGGCTGAAGGACCTGCTGATGCTGGTTCCCTCGACATCGCCTTCCAGCCCGGCGACCAATTGGTTTAGTTGCAGATTATAGCCGATATGGGCGCCGCCAACGACGCCGTTGGGCGTGAAGTTGGTGCCGAAGCCCGCCGGAAAGACGGTGAGCGTGTCGGTGCCCCAGGCAAAGCCGATCTGGCCGCCGAGGTAGAGGCCAGCCCAGGTAAAGAGAGGAACGGCAGGGGTGTAGACCGGCGGCGGCGGCTCGCGGGGGGGAAGGTCGGCCGCGACGGCCGGCGCGGCGGCGGCCAGGGCTGCCACCGGGACGAGAAATTTGCGAATCATGGTTTAGTCCCTTTCAGAAGTTCCATTTCCAGCGAAACTATGTAACCTCGCGAAGCAAGCAACGTGAATCTGGCCGAAATTGGGAAACTTCGGGTGTTTGTAATAGCTTATAGTAGCTTTACACCTTTCTATGAAGGCTACTGCGACGCATAATTATAGGATCATAAGTAATTTATTTTTTATTAACATGAATAGATAGTTAATACGCATGAAACGATATTTAGAAATATATTTAATAATTTATGTCCTTCGCGCGCCGCCGAAGGATGCAGCCGGAATTAGGCCGCGCCATTGCGTTGCCGGCCCGCGCATGGATGGTGCCATTGATCTTTTTGGACGAATCTGGGCAAGTTGGGCTTGCCGCGCCGCGCAAGCTTCAGGAAGATTGAATCATGGCCGTTGTCTGCACCGAAGGGCTCGATACCGGCTTTGTCGCTCTCGGCTACGCCAAAGTTGGCTTTCTCGGCATCGTTCAAGGCATCACCGAGCTGTTGCCGATCTCCTCCACGGCGCATATGCGGATCGTCCCGGCTTTCCTCGGCTGGCAGGATCCGGGATCCGCGTTCTCGGCCGCGATGCAGGTCGCGGCGCTCGCCGCCGTTGTCAGCTATTTTTGGGCCGATGTGCGCGGCATCGGGTCCGGCGCGCTCGGCGCCATGCGCCGCCGCGATTTCCAGGATTGGAATTTCCGTTTCAGCGTATGGATTGGTCTCGCCACGCTTCCGATCGTTGCGGCCGGACTATTGTTGTCCCCAGTCCTCAACGCCTGTCATTCGCCCTTGCGCAGCCTCACCGTCATCGCCATCGCTTGCGTCGTCATGGCCGCGCTTCTGGCGATCGCCGAAATTTACTCCAGGCATAAACGGACCCTCGACCACGCGACGCTGAACGACGCGATGATCATTGGGCTTGCCCAGATCGGGGCGCTCATTCCCGGCGTTTCGCGATCAGGCGCGACATTGAGCGCGGCCTTGTTCCGCGACTTCAAGCGCGCGGAAGCGGCACGCTTTTCGTTTTTGCTGGGAGTGCCTGCGATTGCCGGCGCCGGCATCAAGGAACTATGGGAACTTTACAAGGCGCATCTCGACGCGCATGGCTGGTCGATCCTGGGGTTCGGCCTCTTGATCGCGTCGCTATCAGCCTTTGTCGCGATTTGGGGCTTGTTACGGATTCTCGAACGATTCTCGGCCTGGCCCTTTGCCGCCTACCGGGCCCTGATGGGTATCTTCTTGTTCGTCTGCGTTTACTTCGGCTGGCTGCCGGATTGAACTCAGGAGCCTGGCGCCAGCATGGCTTCCGGGCGAACCAGCGCATCGAACTCCCCGGCGCTGACGAGCCCCGATGCGAGCGCCTCATCCCGCAGGCTCGTTCCATTAAGATGCGCGGCCTTGGCGATCCTCGCCGCATTGTCGTAGCCGATTCTTGGCGCAAGCGCGGTCACGAGCATCAAGGATTGCCGCATCAATTCGTCGATCCGCTTCTTGTTCGCAGCAAGCCCTTCGACACAATGGCGCCGGAAACTGTCCATCGCGTCGGCGAGGAGGGCGAGGCTTTCGAGAAACGCGAACGCGATGACGGGCTTGTAGACGTTGAGCTCGAAATGGCCCTGCGAACCGGCGAAGGTGATCGTCGCCTGGTTGCCGAAAACCCGCGTGCAGACCATGGTAAGTGCCTCGGCCTGGGTCGGATTGACCTTGCCCGGCATGATCGAGGAACCCGGTTCGTTTTCCGGCAGGACCAGCTCGCCGATGCCGCAGCGGGGGCCGCTCGCGGCAAGCCTTATGTCATCGGCGATCTTGAATAGGCTTGCGGCAATCGTAGCGAGCGCGCCATGCGCGAAGAGCAAAGCGTCGTGCGAAGCGAGCGCCTCGAATTTGTTCGGCGCGGAGCGGAACGGCAGCGCGGTGAAGGCGGCGATCTTCGCCGCGAACGCTTTGGAGAAGCCCCGTTTGGCGTTGAGCCCGGTGCCAACCGCCGCGCCGCCCTGGGCAAGCCGGTAAAGTCCCGGAAGCGTCGCTTCGAGCCGTTCGAGCCCGAATTCGAGCTGCGCCGCATAGCCCGAAAATTCCTATCCGAGCGTCACCGGCGTCGCGTCCCGCAGGTGGGTGCGGCCTAGCTTGACGATCGCGGCAAATGCCTCCGATTTCGCGAGCAAGGCCTGAAGCAGCGCCCGCAACCCCGGTTCGAGCCCTTGCTTGATTTGGCGGACCGCGGCGATGTGCATCGCGGTGGCAAAACAATCGTTCGAGGATTGTCCGAGATTGACGTGATCGTTTGGATGCACCGGATGTTTTGCGCCCCGCGCGGTGCCGAGTATTTCATTGGCGCGATTGGCAATGACCTCATTGACATTCATGTTGGTTTGCGTTCCAGACCTTGTCTGCCACACAGCCAACGGAAATTCGGCATCGAGAAGCCCGATTTCGATCTCGTGGGCGGCGGCCCCGATCGCGGCACATAGGCCGGCCGGCAAGAGCCCGAGATCGCGATTGACCTCGGCGGCGGCGCGCTTGACCATCGCCAAGGCATGAATGACCGCCAGCGGCATGGTTTGCGAGCCGATCGCGAAATGGACGAGGGAGCGTTGCGTCTGTGCGCCCCAATAATATTTCGCGGGCACCTCGACCGGTCCGAAACTGTCGGTCTCGATCCGAGTCTTGTAAACGGTCATCCATGCAATTCTCTGCCGTCGCTCGCAAAGGCATTTGAAATGCGAGGGGCCGCGAGGACGGAAGCAGGCGATACAAGGGTCACTCGCCGTCGCCGCCCAGATAGCGCTGACCGGCGACTGTCGAATCGATCGCCTGCCACTCGCCGTCACGTCCGAAATCCATCCCGGAAGTGATCGACAATATCTCGGCGAGATGGCTTCTGGCGCGATTGACGCGGCTTTTCATGGTCCCGATCGCGGCGCCGCAAATCCCCGCCGCTTCCTCGTAGGTCAGGCCCGAGGCGCCGATCAGAATCAAGGCTTCGCGCTGATCGCTCGGCAGTTGCTGGAGCGCGGCGCGAAAGTCGAGCAGGTCCATATGGCCGCTCTGTGCCGGGGCCGTCGCGAGCTTGGCGGCAAAGGTGCCGTCAGAATCGGCGACTTCCCGCCGCCGCTTGCGATATTCCGAATAATAAATGTTGCGCAAAATCGTAAACAGCCAGGCGCGAAGATTGGTCCCTTCGACGAAAGAGCCGATGTTGCTCCACGCCTTCACCAAGGTTTCCTGGACGAGATCGTCGGCGCGATCAAGATTGCCGCACAAGGACACCGCGAAAGCGCGCAGATTGGGGATGACTGCAAGCAGGTCGGCGGTGATTTGCGAGCTTGCCGTGAGTACCCGCGAGGGCTCGTTAGCCGGCGGGATTTCCACCTTTTCCTTATGCGCAGCTGTCACATGCCGTCCTTGCTTAGCCTTGAGCTTGAGGCGCTTTCGAGCTGCCGCAAAAGTTCAAGAAAACGCCCTGGCACAGGTTGCGCCAAGACGTCATCGTAGACGCTGCGTAAACGCAGTCCGATTTGATCGGCGATCTCGGACTTCGATGCTGGTTTCTTCGCGCAGGGCCCACCAATACTTTCCTTTTCGGGCTCGGGGCAACCGGGTCGGCGCCGCATGCCGGAGGTCTCGAAGATTTGTACGCCTCCCATCGTGATCGATGGGTTTCTCGTTCTCGTCGGTTTTGTCACTGAAGCACCCTCGCGACTGCACTTTTCATTCGTTTGTCCCCCATTAAACGTTCACCTTCCAATGCCGGCGAGTATTTTTGTTGATTAAGCGGCGAATCTTTGCCGCACGTGCCTGCGGTTTGCCGGCGAATCGGAATTTGACTGATCCCTGTTGCGAAGCTTGGCTCATGCGGGAAAACGGTTATAACCGGCTTTGTTCAACGCTTGGCGGACGGGATGGTTCCCGCACGCGGGTGCTTCTCCTGGATATTTGGAATCTACCCGCCGGGATGGTTTCAATCGCGCAATAAAAGGTGCTTTTATGCCAATATCCCAGGCAATCTCCTCGCATATCCCCTACTTGCGCAGGTTTGCGCGGGCTCTGACGGGGACGCAAGTCGGGGGAGACGCTTATGTGCTCGCCACGCTGGAGGCCATTGTCGCCGACCCGGCCGAGTTTTCGAAATGCGCCGATACGAGGACGGCGCTTTACCGCCTGTTCCTCAAGGTCTGGGGGACGGTGCCGGTCAACGATCATGTCGATCAGGCGTCGTTCACCGGTGACGAAGCGGGGGCGCATCGCAACCTCGAAGCGATTACGTTGCGTCCACGCATCGCGTTTCTTCTTAGTTCGCTCGAAGGTTTCCGTACCGCCGAAGTCGCGGCCGCGCTCGATTGCACGGCCGAGGATGCCGCGTCACTCATCGACGCCGCGGGCAAGGAGATCGCCGACCAAATTCGCACTGATGTATTAATCATCGAGGACGAGCCGTTCATTGCGCTCGACCTTCAGTCCCTCGTCGAGGAGCAAGGGCACCGTGTCGTCAATGTCGCGCGCACCCATCGCGAGGCGGTCGAGGCCGTTAACCGCGAACGGCCAGGCCTTATCCTCGCGGACATTCAGCTCGCCGACGGAAGCTCGGGTCTCGAAGCGGTCAATCAGATCCTCGAAACCGTTTCCGTGCCGGTGATCTTCGTTACCGCCTATCCGGAGCGTTTTTTGACGGGGACGCCGCCGGAGCCCGCCTTTCTCATAACTAAGCCGTTCGGCATCGACAGCCTGAAGGCGGTCATCAGCCAGGCGCTATTTTTCGATCGCAAGTCGCATCGCAAGGACGAACCCGAAAAAGGCAATCGACTCGATTGATAGGGCGCCTGGCCCAGCTTACCCTGCCATTATGTTGCTTTGCTTCAAGGTCTGGCCAAGGATTGAACCCGCGGCAATCGCCAAGGCGGCCAGCGAGAACGGATGTAATTGTTTCGCGATTTCCGCGCCGGCCGCAAGCGCGAGGCGTTCGCGCACGAGGCCGGCGTCGCGCAAAATGTCGAGGACGGGCGCGACCGCCACGTCGATGTTGCTGGCAAACGCGCGCTCTTGGGATGTAGGTTTTGCCTTAGATTCCGGTATTGGGTGCGCGAATAACTTTGGTCACCGACGAAGTCAACTTCGTGACATCGTCGCGCAGTGCCGCAAGATCGGCGGCGAAATCTTGAGAAGTCTCTTCCACGGGTTTATTGCTCGCCATATCTGTTCTCCAGTTGTGCGGGGCAAGATCATTTAGGGATGCGCGCGATATGACTTTGGCGGCGTGCGACGGATCCGGCAAGTTCGCCCCCATCTTGGCATGTCGTAACGCTGTACTTGAGAATAAGTTGCGCGGCTCGTGGCATTCCTCGCCGCTTTTAAGCGCAGATGCCCTTGCGGCGGCGTCTCGCAGGTACGCGGCGCATGCGCGTCGGCCTATGCGTGGGATTTGGTTCGCCAGATTCGATCGCGTCAGGTTCGCTACTAGCGGAAGCGGCGCATCGCCGGGATTGTCGATCGAAGTCGGCGCTGGAGCGGGAACCCGAATGTCGGCTGGCGGGGAAGCAGCGGGATGTTACCCGGCGGAACCCCAGGCTCGCGGGCGGGAGGCTTGGGAGCCTGCTGCGCACGATGGTCGAACTTTGCCAAAACGAGAGTCCTTTCCTTACCCACCGCTCGCGGTGGCCGTCGCGGTCGCGGGTGATCAACCCCGCAAACGCGGTGTCGCCCAGCGGGTTCCGAAACGCATGGATTGCTTGGGCTGACCTGTTCGCCATGAAGGAGTCAGCAAGCTCCTGCGCGAGACCTTGGATGAAGGAAAAAGCCAGACCAACGGCCCAGAATCTCGATTGACGCGGCAGTCACGGCGAAGTGGCCGCGCCCCCCCTGTGCGCCGGCCTTGGCCGGGGCGCGCGCAAATCGGCGATCGGTGCGGCCGGGGCCGCGGTTCGCGTCATCGCCCATTTTGCAGCGGCACCGACATTCGCAGCCGAAATCCCCCGGGCGCGAAATCGACCGTCACTTCCGCGGCGATCTGTTGCGGCAGCACCCGTTCGAGGAGCATCGAGCCAAACCCGTCGTGGCGACGCGGCCTCACTGGCCGTCCCGCGAATTCGTTCCATTCGCATAACAGCGCCGGTTCGCCATCCTTCTCGATCAAGCTCCAGCCGACCTCGACCCGGCCTTCCTCCTTGGCAAGGGCGCCGTGCCGGACGGCATTGGTCGTGAGCTCGTGGACCGCCATGCCGAGCGGCACCGCGATCTGCGAGGGCAAGTCGACGGTAGGCCCAGAGAGGCGAACCCGCCGGCCCTGATCGTCGGAATAAGGGCCAAGCTCCTGGGTCAGCAAATGATGAAAGGAAACCGATTGCTTAAGTTGCTCGGTCACGAAGGCATGCGTCCTGGCGAGCGCAGCGATCCGCCCGGAGAAGGCTTCCCGAAACTCCTCGATGTTCGCGGAGGTCTTCGCGGTCGTGGTCATGACCCCTTGCACCGTGGCGAGCGTGTTCCTCACCCGGTGATGCAACTCGCGGATAAGGAGCGCTTGCCGTTGCTCCGTGAGGACACGATCCGTCACGTCGTTGCCTTCGATGAAGATCCCCGTTACCTCGCCGTTCGCGCCCAGGATCGGCTGCGCGACGAAATCGATGTAGTGCTCCTCTGTTTCGCAATCCGGCGCGTCTTGCAGAAGAATACGCGTCTTGCGGCCGACGTGAACTTCGCCGGTTTTAAAAATATTCTCGAGAAGGCGCGGATAATCCTGACCTTCGGATTCGGGCAATCCCTCGCGTAATGTTTTCCCGATGAGATCGCGGCCTCCGGCGAGCATCGAAAAAGCGATATTGACCAATTCGAAAACAAGGTTAGGCCCGCGCAAAACACACATGAAGCTCGGGGCCTGCATAACCAGGCACCGCAATTGCTGGACCGTCGCCAAAAGCGTCTGGTTGAGAACCTTTATGTTCGCAGCCTGTGGATCGGCCTCGCCCCCGCGCGCCGCCGCCGAAGGCGGTCCCCCCAAGACTCTCGATGCCTGAAGCTCCGAGATATCCTGAGCGGTCTTGAGCAGGAACGCGACTTGCCCATTCTTGTCGTGGATCGGGACATGGGTGCAGCACCAAAGACGCTCTTCGGTCCGGCCATCGACGGCAACTGCGTAGGAAACCGATGGCAGCACATCGATAACCCCGTTGTCGCGGACTCGCTCGAGTGAGTCTTTTAGGATGTGGCGGCTTTCTCCCGCCGCCGGAAATGCGGTGAAGATATTGATCCCGGTGAGCGCCTCTCGCGACTGCACGGTCGCGTCGAGAAAGGCCTGGTTTAAGGCAACGATATTGAAATCCCGGTCCATCACCAGCCAAGGTGTAGGCAGGCCATTGAAAACGGCCTCGAAATCCAATCGTGTGTCTTGCGTCACGCGGCAGCTCTTGGGAGGTGTTGGGTGGGTCGTTGACAATTTGGCTTGATTTGGGTGTATGGCTGGACTTGCGTGTATGGCACGAACACTTGGCATTAAGAAATGGTTCCCGAGGGGCACCAAAAGAGCGAAGCGGTGAGCTGGTGTAACGAATGAAGGATGTTATTAGTTGCATAAAAAACTGGTTGCTAACCCATTTTTTTGGGTGTCCGGCCGCAGCCATGACGGCACCCAAGCTCGTGCCTTGGTGATTTAAACCGGACTGCCCGCATGCGAGCTTTCCCGCAGGATTGTCAAAAAAGACGCCGCGCCAATGGCTCCGGTTGAACGCCCAGTCCAAGCTGGCGACCATATATTTTTGGTTGACGGATCTTCTTTCGTCTTTCGCGCGTATTTCCAATCGATCCGGCAGGACACAAAATATAATTACCGTTCCGATCGTCTGCCGACCGGAGCGGTAAGACTCTTCTGCACCAAGCTTTTCCAGTTCGTGCGTGACGGAGCGGCGGGGATCAAGCCGACCCATCTCGCGATTATTTTCGACAAATCCGAACATTCATTCCGCAAGGAGCTCTACCCGCCCTACAAGGCCAATCGTTCGGAGCCGCCGGAAGATCTCGTCCCGCAGTTCCCATTGATGCGCGCCGCCGTGCGGGCTTTCGGCCTGACCCCAGTCGAGCAGGACCGCTATGAGGCCGACGATCTGATCGCGACATATGCCTGCGAGGCGGTCCGGCGAGGCGCCGACGTTTTGATCATTTCAGCCGACAAGGATTTGATGCAGCTCGTTGGTCCTGGCGTCGCCATGTATGATCCGGCGTCGGGGGAAGCCGGCGCCAAGGGTGCGCGCGAGGAGCGCAAGATTGGAACGCAAGAAGTTCGCGCCTATTTTGGCGTACCGCCTGAAAAAGTCGTCGACGTTCAGGCGCTGGCCGGCGATTCTACCGACAATGTGCCAGGCGCGCGCGGCATCGGTTTGAAGACGGCGGCGGAGCTCATCACGGAATATGGCGATCTCGAGACCGTGCTCGCCCGCGCCAACGAAATCAAGCAACCGAAACGCCGCGAGACCTTGACTGGTCCCGAAAGCGTGGCGCTGATCCGCGTCTCGAAACAACTCGTCTCGCTGGTGCGCGACGTGCCGCTCGAAGTGCCGCTCGACGAGCTTCGCCTCGAAGCGCCGGATGCAAAGACGCTCATTGCGTTCTTTAAGGCGATGGAATTTTCTACCATCACCAAGCGCGCCGCCGACGCTTATGCGACGGACGCTGGCTTAATCGAACCCGATCCGGCTTTTGCGGGACCCGCTGGCTGGCGCGGCCGCGGTCGTGAGGCGCCCGCTGCTTCCCCGGAGGCCGCGCGGGAAGCAATGGCGACGCCGGCGGCGGCAAGGACGCAGCCGGAGCCCAAAAGAAACGCCCGCTATGGCGGGAATTTGCAAGAGCCCAGCATCGCCACCGGCCCAGGCCAACTCGCCGCCGCCCGCGCTATTGAGGCGCGTGCGCAAAAATTCGACACCAATAGCTATGCGGCCGTTTTGAGCTTCGAACTGCTCGACGAATACATCGCCGCCGCGTTCGAGGCGGGCGCGATCGCCATCGACACCGAAACCTCCTCGCTGCAAACCATGCAGGCCGACCTCGTTGGCATCTCCTTGTGCGTAGCGCCGGGGCGCGCTTGCTACGTCCCGCTGCGGCACAGGAGCGAAGGCGGCGGCGATCTTTTCGGCGAAACCGATCTTCTACCCGGCCAATTGCCGGAAGCCCAAGTGCTCGCGCGGCTAAAACCCCTCCTCGAAGACCCAAGCGTCTCGAAAATCGGGCAAAACATGAAATTCGACTGGCTCATTTTCAAGCAGCGCGGCATCGCGGTAGCGCCAGTCGAGGACACCATGCTTTTGTCCTATGTGCTTGACGCGGGCCGCAGCGATCACGGAATGGATGTGCTCAGCGAAAAGCATCTTGGCCACAAGCCGATCCCATTCGGCGAGGTGGCGGGCTCGGGCCGCACATTCATCGGATTTGCCCGCGTCGGCATCGACAAGGCGGCCGAATATTCGGCGGAGGACGCCGACGTCACCTTGCGACTGTGGCGAGTGTTGAAGCCGCGCCTTCCCGCCGAGCACATGACCAACGTCTATGAGACTCTGGAGCGTCCGATGATCGAGGTCCTTGCGAAGATGGAACGGCGCGGGATTACAATCGACCACGCTATCCTCGCAAGGCTATCGGGCGAATTCGCGCGGGATATGGCGCGGCTCGAAACAATGATCCACGAGCTCGCTGGCGAGCGCTTCAATCTCGGCTCGCCAAAGCAGCTCGGCGATATTCTGTTTGGCAAAATGGGCTTGCCCGGCGCCAAGAAGACCGCGACCGGAGCCTGGTCCACGGCGGCGGGCGTCCTCGACGATCTCGCCGAGCAGGGCAACGAACTCGCGGCCAGGATTCTCGATTGGCGGCAGCTTGCAAAACTCAAATCGACCTATACCGACGCTTTGCCTTCCT
>JBOHJQ010000092.1:0-13343 GCA_050728655.1 Methylocella sp. | reverse complement strand
GGCTCTGAGAGTGGAGGGTGTAGACGTCGCGAGGCTGATTGCCGCGGGAGGCATCATGATCGCCACGATCTGGTTCGCACCGTTCCCGCCGCCCGTCGCGGGGCTTGCGGGGCTGGCGACGTATGGTATCGCACTTTGGTTTCTCCAAGCGATTACGGCGTCCGACCTGCAGACCACCAAAGATATATTTTCAAAATCGAAAGCTTGAGGCGAAGGCGGCACATGGCGGCGCCCGGGGACATCCCGCCGCCGCAGCGGAGCCTCAGATGCTGTCCGAACGCTGCCGATTTATCGATTGGCGGCTTGGTCGTTGCGTGAGTCGCGCGCCGGCATGAACGTCGCGATTTACGACGACTGTCGCGCCGATAAACGCGCCATCGCCAACTTTCACATTTCCAACAATGACCGCCTTGGCACCAACCCAGACGTCGTTCCCGATGATCGGACAATCGGCGGCCAGTTTGCAATATGCAATGCGCGGAGTGGCAGCGCATACGGTGATGTGCGCAAGCAGCATCACGCGCTCGCCGCAAGTGCCGTCAAAATAGATACCTACGGTGTGGGGTATGATTGTCCCCGCCCCAATTTGGGAGCATGGGCTTATGTAGGCCTTGTAAAGGGTGGCGTTGATCGCAACAAACAGTTTGGCAATGAAAAGCGCCCCAAGCTCTCGCAATGAATGAGCCACGCGATGCAAGAGGAGGCATTGCAATGACGGCAACATCAGTACCTTGAGCCAGGCGCCGCGCTGCCGCGGCGGAAAGAACAAGAGCGCATGCTGTCGAAAGTCTTGCCTAATAACGGACCACAACAGCAATGCTCCTTCAACGGGCGACGCAATGGCCGTTTTGCAGCCTGTCGGCAACAAATCGCTTCAATGGGAAAGGGTGAAATTGAGCGACTGACGCTTCGAAGCGTGTACTCTGCTTTCGTCCGCGCAGCATTCCAATCGTCCCGGCGATCATCGGCATGTACGTTAATCCCGCACACCCATCAAGGCCTGGGTTTTACGGTGCAAGGGCAGAATCCTGAATTGCTAACGATTTCTTAAAATAGAACGATTCGAGTGGGTTTCGAAAGGAGAATCCCATGGCGAAGAGTCTTCGGCGCCGCCGCGGCACCCTCCCCGGTAAGCCCCACTCGGGCGCCGTTGCGCGGCCGATGGCGTGGATGGCGAAGGCAGAGTTGGGTTCGGCACCAACGGCGCCGTCAGCAAGGTTGTTTTTTTGGCCGTGCTTGCGGCTTGTGTCGGACTGGCATGGAAGCAGGGGTGAGCGCCCGTTTTTGGGCCGCGAGCTTATCGCCATTGGCTTGCGGGGAAGAGCATGCCGCTCTCCTCCTTGAAAGCATCCTTGCGATGCGGCAAGACTGCCGCGGCAGATGCGGCGGTGATCGGCGAGGCAGTCTCGCGACCAGAAATGCGCGTGCCGATCAAGATTGAGGATCAACCGGCGATATTGAAATTGCGCATGTTTAACGTCCCCCGGAATTGGCGTCCACCCCCTCAACGCCGCAAACCGTCGCGATCTTCGCACCCAACGCTTGTGGTTGAATCGCCGTGGTTTTTTGTTGCGGTGCCACGTAAATTTGCGCCCTGGCCTAAAGTAGGTTATCAGAACGTGGCAAGGAGTCGATTGGCGAATTTTGTCAGTTTACCGGCATTGAAGCGCGTGAAAAGTGTTGTGGGTCAAAAGCAATGATACCCGCGCACGAATCGTGGTCCATTTTATGCCCGGCGGACCTTCTTTGTGCCGGGTGGGCCTTCGAGGTCCTAACGGCTTCGATTTCTGATCGTTCAGTTCGGTAGATTGCGCGCCGGCAACGGATCCTTCGCACGAGGATAGAGAGTCATCCTACGGTGGAAGAGCAATAGACTATGAATGCATCACCAAGCCTGTTTGAACCCAGCTCCGTTAGCGATCACCAGCGATCCGAGCTGAGCCTGCACGGCGTAGCGCGGCTTCTTTTCAAGCACGGGATGCTTATTGCATTCTGCTTTGTTGCGGTGGCAGCGGCCGTGGCCTACGGACTGCACCGGCTTCCGCCGACCTACATCAGCACCGCCAAGGTGTTAGTAAAGCTGCAAGAGGGCGGCACGCCGTCGTTTTACTCCGGTGTTGCCGCTGTCCGTGACGCGGACACACAAGAGAGCGCCAACCGGAGCATGGAAACAGAGATGGAGATCGCCGAGACGTGGCCCATCTCAGCCGAAGTCGTTACGGCGCTTGGATTGAAGTATGATCAAGTTTACCATCCGCCGTACGCGCACTTGCTGCAACCGCTGTCCGACTTTTATGAGGATTATATTGCGCCATTGCTGGGCGTTCCCCCTGATCCTGAGCGCAGAGGTTTTGCCGATACGGTAGGAGCCTTTCGCAATAGCCTGGAAGTGAAACCAATCGCGAGCAAGACCAGCGACACCAATTCCAACGTCTTGGTTCTGGAGCTCCGCGGGGTCGACCCCGAGCTCACCCGCCGCGCGCTGGACGAGGTCGTCACGGTTTTCCTCCAGTACGACAAGCGCACAAGTCTCGAAGCAGGCCGCCAGGCGCAGCAGGTGATCGCCCGCCGGGCCGAAGCTGCGGCGAACGAAGTCGCCGAAGCCCAATTCCGCCTGGAATCCTTTGTTGCCGGCCAAGAGACGGCGGCCAATAGTTCTGCTGACCCATATGCGGACGGGGGGAGAGGCGGCACGGTGGGTGGGAGCCAGCCCAATAGAGGCGCGCATAGCGAGATGCTGGATGGACTCAAAACCCAAGACGCCACTGCTCCAGGCCCGGCGCATTCGGCGTCGAAGCCGTTGAGCACCGGCGGCCGGACGCGCTATTGGCTCGCGGTAGACCGGCTAAAGTCGCGACTGCAGCAATCGCAGATTGAGCTGCTCAATCTTCGGAAAGGAAACCCGGCCCCAACCGAGCAAACTCGCGCGCTAGAGAGTGAAATCGCGTCGCTGACCAGCCAACTCGACAATGTGCTGCGCCAGAACGCCCGCCAGGAGGCCACAGAGAAAAGCTTGGAGCGGGACCTTAATCTCAAGGAAAGAGAGCTTGTCGAACTCCGCAAGCGGCTAGGGCAGATTACGCTGTTTCTCGACGTGGACGAGAGCGACGCCAATAATCGGGTGGTCGTGGAGCCGCCACTTCGCGCGCGAAGCTCCGAATGGAAAATGCGTGCCATCGTTGGCGTTGCGGGCGCTGTGGGCGGATTGTTCCTTGGCTTCGCTGTTGCGGGCGTGCGCGAGCTGTTCGACACACGAATTGAGACCGCCGCGGATGGACGGGCAAGTCTTGGCCTGCCTGTGTTGGGCGTCTTCCCGCGGGTGCTGCCTAACGCGGTTCGGGCAGGATTTAAGACTTTTCCACCGGCCTTTGGCACTCGAGACGACGATGAGCGACCTAGCTAGCCGATTCAGAGAGCTCAGCCTTGCCCTCTTCGGCTTGATCGCGGAGGGGAGACGCACGGAGTTAAGCAGACCCTTGCTATCGGCCGCGGTCGGCAGCGCTCGACCGCGGGAAGGCCGGAGTTTTATCGTCGAGGGCCTCGCCCTGCATGCGGCCTCACTCAGTGCGCTGCGCCTGCTTCTCGTGGATGCGCACATGGCCAACCCCGAGCTTACGAACCGGCATGGCGGTAAAGATTTCCCCGGTCTCGCCGACGTACTCCGGGGGACAGCCGAGACGCCGGAGCTGCTGCCCATGGCCGCGCCCAACCTACGTCTGATCGGCGCTGGAAGGGCGCCGCAATCTGCCCTGCTTTACCAAGACGGTAAGCTGCGGCAGTTCCTGGCTTGGGCGGCGGCCCGCGCTGATTGCGTGCTATTCGACATGCCCCCGTTCGACGCTGAGGCGCGGCCGGTCGCCGCGGTTGTGGATCGCGTGCTCCTGGTAGTGGACTCGAGCCGGACCCCTCGCGCGGTCGCAAGCGCGGCGATCTCCAGCTTACCCACAGGCAAGGCCTGGGGCGTCGTGCTGAACAAATGCCCGCAATATGGCCCCGCGGCGCTGTCCGCCAGCGCTGGATACTGATGCCAGCTCTAAGGACGGAGGGGGCGTGGCTGCTGGCGACTGCGGCGACGGGCACGTTCGCCTGCGCGATAATCGCGATCGCCGACCTTAAGCCCGCCTATTTGGTGTTGATGCTGCTTGGAACGGCGGCTCTCGCGACAATCATCTGGAGCGGCGACGCCCGCGCCGCGTTGGTCGCCTTGTTCTTCGTGACCTTGCCGATCGACATCTCCAAAGCCCTGACCTCGGAAGCCTCGGCCTACAGCCCGGCCCTGTCGTTGTTTCTGTCCGACCTTTTCTTCGTGCCCCTGCTGGTCCTTTGGTTGTCGGATCGTCTCACCGGCGTCCCCGGGACGCGATGGACGGCCGTTCACAGTTTGGCCGCTGCGCTCTTGGTATGGATGACGATTTCGGCGGCGATCTCGATCGCGTCGCCGAGCTGGTTGGTGCTGCTCAATATTGCCAAATATTTCGCCTATATGATTGTTATGGCGGACATGACGCGAGACCCGCGCCGCCTGCGCATCGCCTTGGCGGCATTGGCCGGCGGACTCTGCTTGCAGCTGCTGATGATGATGCTTCAGCTCATCACCGGCTCGGATCTGAACATCTCGGGCACGGATCTGAACACCTCAGGCCCGACGAACGCCGACGTTGGCCGGATGTTGATATTCGAGCAGGGCGGAGGCCTGCATTTCCGCCGTCCGTCGGGTTTTTTGCACCATCCGAATATGTTCGCGGACTACCTCACCTTCGTATTGCCGCCGCTTGTGGCGCTCGCCTTCGCCGGCCGGGCGATGTTGCGCTGGATCTGGTGGCTTGCACTTGCGCTGCTGATTGGGGCCTTGGGAGCCTTGGTGCTGTCGCTTTCACGCGGCGGGTGGATTGCTTTTGGATGCGCGATGCTGTTCCTAGTGGCGGCGGGCTGGCAGCGGGGAGTGGTGCGTGGGCGTCACCTTGCCGGGCTGGCATTGGGGATCGCAATCTCGGGCGCGGTCTTGGCGGCGACTTTTCCGGCAGCGATTTATCGGGTGACCCAAAGCGATCAACGCTCCTCCGAATCTCGCTTTGCAATGATGGATCAGGCCTTCCTCGTCATCCGCCGCAACCCGGTTGTAGGCGTAGGGCTTGCCGGCTACAACAAGGCGGCTCAGACCAATATCCCATCCTCGTTTGCCACCCTCCTGCCTGCATTTCGCGAATCTCTGCTGAAAGGTGTCGTGCACAACAAATATCTGCTGACGTTCGCCGAGACGGGTATTGTGGGATTGGCGTTGCTGCTGGCTTTGCTTGGCGGAATAATAGTCATGCCGTTTGCTTCTTTTCCCGGCGCGCAACCCACACGCTGGCTGGTGCTGCTAGGTTTGTCGGGTGCCGTCGTGGCGCAAGCGGTCTTCTATCTATTCGACCATTTTTCTTACGATCTTCGGCTTGGAATGTTGTTTGCCACGGCCGGCCTGATGCTCGGGGTGAGCGACCAGCTTAAACACTTCGCCAATCGCAATGCGTATCCTCCATCTCGATCCCGATGACGTTGACAATCCCCTGAGCGGCGGGGGGCCTCGCCGCACCTTCGAAATCTGTCGCCGCCTCGCCCGCCGCCACGAGATCACAATTCTTACGCCTACCTTTCCGGGATCGACACCAGAATTGGTTCGCGACGGCGTGCGTTATGTACGTCTTGGCCGCCGGATCGGCGATCATGGTTCTTCACACCACATCACTTATTTTTTCGCTTTGCCGCGGGCCGTGCGCGGAATGTCATATGACCTTCTCATCGAGGACTTCATGCCGCCTGCGTCGGTTACGCTCAACCCGCTTCTCGCCCGCGCGCCAGTGGTCGCGTCCGTGCAGTGGTTCTTCGCTCGCATGCTGGCTAAGCAATACCACATACCGTTCCACTGGGCCGAGAACGCTGGGCTGCGGCTTTACAGCAACTTTGTCGTTCTCAGCGAGGCGATGCGCCAGCACATTCTCGCGCGCAGACCCAAGGCGCGCGTGGCACTGATTGAGAACGGCATCAGTGAGGATCTATTTACGGTGGCCGAGGCGCCCGGAAGCACAATTCTTTATATCGGTCGCGTAGACATGCGGCAAAAAGGGCTCGATCTCCTTCTTCAGGCGTATGCATTGCTGCTCGAACCGCGCCCGACACTTCTCATTGCGGGCTTTGGCTGGGAAAGGGAGGGTGTGGAGCGTCTGGCGCGCGAACTCGGCGTCGGCGGCACGCTGCAGTTTGTCGGCCGGGTGAATGAAGCTCAACGCCGCCAGCTCTTGGAGCGGTGCCGTTTCGTGGCCTTCCCTTCGCGTGAGGAAACCTTCGGCATGGTCATCACAGAAGCATGCGCGGCCGCGCGGCCCGTTGTCCATTTCGACTTGCCTCCGATGAATGAGGTGGCGAGCGGCGCCGGGTGCGTATCGATCCCCGCTTTCGACGTGCGAGCATATGCCAATGCCATGGCGCAGCTCCTGTCTGCCTCGGACGCAGAGGTGGCTGCGCGCGGGCGGGCTTGTCGTAGTCGAGTGGCAGCTCAACGTTGGGACCTGATCGCGGTCCGTCAGGAGGCTTTTTATTTGGAAGCGTGCGAGTGCCGCCGCGAGGCCTGAAGTCCGATCAGCCGCGCAACAATCGGAACGCCAGTTGAACGTACCTAGCGCTGGATCGCGCCCGTTCTTCCAACGCAGCGTTGCGGCTCACCAGAGCGCCCAAGCGGTAGAGGACCCAGCGCAACCCAAAGCCGACGACGGTCAGCACGTCGAGCGCCCGGGCGCATATGGGCCCGGACTGACGCGCATAGAACAAGCGTAAGCCCTTGAGCGAGGACAACATCGCATCGCCGCTCAGCTGACGCATGCTGGCGCCTTGAAGATGCTTGACCGTCACAATGGGCGTGTACACGACTCGGCCGCCCGCGGCGCGAATGCGACGACATAGGTCGATATCCTCCCCGTACATCCAGTAGGCTGGGTCGAACAAAGGGGCAGGCACTTGCGACCGTCGCAGCAGCAGACATGCGCCGCTGACCCAATCCGCTTCCACGTCGGACTTAACATCTCGCGCGAGATAAAGTGAGCTGTCCACTCCGGCAAACGACAAGAGCCGGGCGGGCAACAGGTAATGGGCGGCGACGTTAGCGAGGGTCGGAAAACGCCCTCCCGTCCATCGCTGCAAGGACCCATCGCCATTGCACAATCGGCAACCCATGGCGGCGACGTCCGGATGCGCCTGCATGTGCGCGAGGAGTCGCGCGATGCCGCGGTCGGATATGACAGTGTCGGGATTGAGCAACAGCACATATTCGCTCCGAGTTTGCTCAAACGCCAAGGTGTTCGCCCGGCCAAACCCCAGATTCTCCGGTTGCTCGATGAGCCGCACTTCGGGGAACTCGCCGCGCACCATCTCCACCGTCTCGTCCCCGGACGCGTTGTCCACGACAACGATCTCGAGGGCCCCGCCTGGGAGCGCGGATTCCGCCAGAAGCGAGCGGAGGCAACCCCTGAGAAGATCCGGCACGCGCCAGGATACGATGATGACAGTGAGCAGAGGCTTAGCTCGCAAGAGCACGTCCATCTGGTTCTGGTGCAAATTCATAACGCGAGTGCAAATACCAAGAAACGCGATACCAAAGACCGCTGCAGACGACCTGTTCAAGACGAGCGTTCGGGGGAGACTAACGAGTTCCCTGGTCGGACGCTCGCGCAGCCGCTCGCGCCCCCGCCGGAGCAAGCGTTTCTCGCCACGTCTTCCTCATCACCCGACCTTCAGACTTATTGCTTGCGCTGTCAACATCCTTATGGAATCAGTCTACTGGTAACCAAATTACACGCTTAATAGAGATTCCCGCATATCGATTCCGGCGACGAGAGCCGCGAGCACCGCGCGCCGTGGAGCGGCCAAGGCGTTCCCCTGGACAATGTATTTTGAAGGTAGGTTTGGACGGATGTCGGATCGCATCTCCTGGGTAGAGACCCGCTTACGGCTGCAGCGAGACCGGGTCAGACTGCAGCTGGTGTTCAAAGAGCATGAGCTTCCGGTGCCGCGGTGGTTGCCATTGCATCCGTCTTACCAGAGCGTCCTTTTCTACCGCATCTCGCATTACTTGTTTCGGAATAATCACCGGCTCCTGGCCCGATTCTTTTGGCATCTCAATTTGCTGCTCACCGGCGCCGATATCGCTCCACTGAGCGAAGTTGGTCCCGGTTCCGTCATAGCGCATCCGATTTCCACGCAAATCTTCGGCCGTGCCGGGGTGGACTGCACGTTCTGGGGATATGGCGGGCTCGGCGGCGGGCGCTCCAACAAGGACAATGGTGCTGGTCCCGGCTTGCCGATCATTGGCAACCGTGTCACGCTTGGTCCTCGCGCCCTCGTGCTCGGGCCGGTTGTCGTTGGTGACGGCTGTGAAATCGGCGCCGGCCGGATCGTGATGCAAGATCTTTCGCCTCATACAAAGTTGGACACCATTGTTGAAGCTGAGGTTCCGCGCCACAGGCCGATCAACCCAGCCGTCGAAACGACAAGAGCACCGCAACGCTTGGCTCTGGGACATGGCGAACTGCTCGAAATCGTCAGATCCGTTCGTCCGACGATCACCGATTCCGAGCTCGACCTTCCCGTTAGCCAAGCGTCCCTCGACAGTCTGGACCTCGCGATCGTGCGGTCGGCGATAGAGGTCAGGCTTGGCCACCCGGTTTCTGACGAACTCTGGTATGCCTCAAACACGCTGGCAGAGATGATAGAGACTCGATGATCAGGATCGAGATCGGCATGCCGCAGATGGCGGCAAATGGCCTATCGGAAAACTGGCTATTTAGGTACTGTGGCGACTTGCACTGGCAGGAACTGTGCAAGAGCATGGGCGTTCGGTCCCGCGATCTTACCAACGATGCCGGAGACCGACTTTACGCGACCTTTGTAGCCATTGCGGCCAGATACAGTAAGCCGTTGGCGCACGTCTGCGAAAATGACGAGTTTGACGCCGCCGTTTCGATCGGCCGGTTCGGTCAATCATTCTTTCACGGCATTGCGGTGCTGTCCAATCCAGCGGTCGAGTTGCGTCTGGAGATGGTGACGGCGTTCGTCGCCCGCAGCCGCGCCGATGCAAACGAGCTACGCAAGAGCGTACCAGCGGCGGGGCTTGCGTCGAACGCCACAGAGATGAGCGAGACCCCATCGCTTCTTCAGCTTTCCCAAGCGATGCGGTCCGACAGAACCGCCCATTATTCCATTCTTGATGAAACCCTGGATTTGCGAGCCGACTCCGCAGGAATGTTTCGGGATTGCGAACCCAGTCCATACATCGATTTCAACGGCGCGAACCTCCTGTATTTCGCCGCCTATCCGACGCTCTGTGATTCTTTGGAACGGATGATCATAAATCGCTCCGATCTCGCAATCGACGACCGGGATTGGGCGCTCGCCACTTCGACTATCGCGCGCGATATATACTATCTGAGAAATGTCGATATTGGTGTCCAGCTGCGCGTAAAGTTGCGTGGTCTTCACAGGCGAAGCGGCCTCGTCTTATTGAATACCGAGCTGCTTCGGCTGGACGATCTGACGCCGATCGCTCGGGTTGTCACGGCGAAGAGCTTGGCGGCCATGCCGTGACTGGCGAGACCGCATCCGTGCCCGCCCGAGCCAGGAGTTGCCCTGCGATGACCGCGGTGCCGGGCTTGACGAACCCGGTCACCAACGTGCCGGGCCCAAGGCGAGCCCCGTGACCGACAACAGCGGATCCCAGGATCATGGCATTCATCCCAACCATTACCTCATCGCCTAGCAATGGACATTCGTATTCGCCGCCGCAAGGAAATGGCAATGGAGCCAAGGGGCCGACGATCGCGCCCGCATAAAGAACGAGATTACGACCGGCGTTGCCACGAAAAACAACCCCGACCGGGTGCGGAACGTACAGCCCAGGACCAACGGTCGCCTGCGGATCGAGCACAGCCCGGTGCAACAGCGCATTGAGCCGTGCGCAGAACCGGCTGACGGCGCCCCACCGGCGGCGATGCGCGGCGTGAGCAATTCGATGAAGCACGCAGCAGAGCAGCGATGGGGTAAGTAGAACACTAATCGTCCTGAGGAGGCTAGCCCGAGTGCCCTGAAAGCTCTCCGCCCGCCTCACGAAGTGCGCTATATCGCTCTGCAGCAGCGTCCAAATCGGCAGCTCATTTGGCGGCACCAGCCCCGCCCTCGCTGCTTGCGGAAATCGATCCATTGGTTCGCCTTGCACCGACATTCTCGATCAACTCGGCCACATGCTGCGCAGTCTTACGCCGTGAACAGCGTTCGGTATGGTCTCGACGCATTGCTTCGCTGTCGAACGGTTAGGTATCATCTCGTGCGTTCTAAGATACGCGCGTCACCAGCGCGATGACCCAAGGATTCATTCCAGTGCCCAATAAGCGTTGCGGAAGATGGCGCACATAGAGCCGGGCGAGACCCCGCAGCGCGCGCGGCGCGCGCGAGAACTCCAGAAAACCATCGACGTTGCGCGCTTCCACTTGGCATGGCAACCCGTCAATGTAGCGGCGAACGTCGGAAAATGACCATAAGAAGTTGTCTCCCCAGGTCCGGTGAATTGTCAGGCCAGCCAGGCGCGATAACCATCGCTCCCAGTAAGCGGCCATGCTGTCTGGACCGTGGGCGACATCGACGGGGAAATTCCGATTTGGGCCACCGAGCAACAGACGCCCGCCCGGACGGAGCACGCGGATGATCTCACGCAGCCAGGCGCGCCGGACATCATGCCAATCTGGGCGGCGGTTCGCATGGCCGTCGGTCGTGCCGACGTGCTCGATGACACCAAAAGAGAAAGCGAAGTCAAACGCGCCATCCATGAATGGCAGTTGAAACTGGTTCGGGTCAACGAGGAAAAAGCGGTCGGGCCGCCGCCCGGACGCCGCCCAACGGCGTTCGAGACCGGGCAAGTCCACACCGTAGCTTTCGTACCCTTCCGCCTCGAGTGCCGCGGCCATGGCGCCGACGCCGCAGCCTATGTCAAGGACGCTGCGCACCGGCGCCTCACGAAGGATTGGCAGCACGAAGGCGCGCGCTTTTCCAGGCTGAAAGTCCTCCTGGGCTTCAGCGTAGTCTTCTGTGGTCACGTCGCGCCGCACAGATCCAGACAGAATGCCGCGGTATTCGCCTCGCTGAGCGTTCAATTGCTTGGTACGCATGGTTTCTCCTTCAGCGTAACCGTCTTAACCGGCCATCGTCGTGCGATGCGAGACTGAGGGCGTGCCGATCATTCGCCAATGCGTCGCCCGCCAAAGCCCCTTCACATTCCGCGATCGCGCCCGCTGGACATCGGCAAATCATCGCGCCCGCCGATCATTACCATTCATTCGATCGCCGCCTCCACGCGTTCAAAGATTTTCTTTTGCGCGTTTTCCCGAAAGCCTCGTAGCGGAACGCCTCTCCCTCGTCGAGCGCGCGACGGGCGTTGCGCGGATCGGCCGATCCCATGCTCGCTTAAGTGACATCGGCCTATCGACGCCGCAGGATGACCATCCAATAACCGCGCGAGACAGGTGGCAGAACCGCAAACAGAGCCTGCCACACGCGCGCCAGGACGATCTTCTCGCCGTGGTAAAATGGCATCCCATTATACGTGTAGCTCAGATCCTCCCAATAGGCAGGTGGGAAATACTTACGGAAAGCGGCCCTCGAGTTAAGTTTGTAAAAGGGCGTAAAGCTATCGTGCTCCTCGCGCCGCGGCTCCAACAAGCGAAGCGCCTTGCGGGTGAGCGGGGCTGGGATGATCCGGGCTCCTATTCCCACATATCCGTAGCGGTTCGGTGTCCAGCCGATAAGCCAACCGCCGGGTTGCAGGACACGCCGGATTTCAGCCGCAGTCCGGCTTGGATCCTCTATGTGCTCCAAAACCGAGAAAGCGGAGATAAGTTCGAACTGCCCATCGGCGAAAGGAAGCAGGCCGGAATTATCGAGATGCACCCGCTCATCGACAGACTCATTTTCTAGGATTGCCGGATCGACGTCGGCGCCGACTATGCGCGCGCACCTACCGCGCAGGTCGCCAAGCGAGGCGCGAAACGGCGCCGGGTCGTCGCGCCACTTTCCGCGACCGGCGCCGAGATCGAGGATACGCATTGTCGGTTTCAGCACCGCGCGCAAGCGGATCAAGAATGCCATGCGATGGTCGTCGCGGCAAAATCCCCCTGCCGCTGTCTCTGGATACAGGCGACTTTCGACGGAAGGTCTTTGCACGAGACTGGTTTTCACGGAGTAGAAGAAATGGGGGAGCCCGATTTCTGGGTTAGGGGTGATGCCGAAAACCACCCCCGTTGGTCGACCCGCAAAACCTTGCTTAGCCGCGAACATTACTTAGCTTTCAACAAGTGGCCAAGCATGAATTTGTGCCGGACATCGCTTGCCCCAAAGGCAAGATCGAGGCCGTGCACCAAGCAGCAATCGAAAAAATGCGGCTGATGACCCCGCTATCAAATTGGCAAAGGACTTGCCGGTTGCCGCCGTTTTGGGCAAAGTCACGGTTTGCGTTCAAGTAACCCCGGCTTGGGAGACCGCGCGCGTGAATATTTTGCGGCTCGTGCTGTTGGGCCTTGCCGCCCTTGCCGCGATAGTTGCCGGCGCGGCCCTTCTGCAAAAGGGGATCCGCCCGGAAACCGCGCCCTTGATCGCGACGGCGTCCCAGCGCCCGGGCGAGCCGGGGGCCTCACCTTCTGAAATTGCCGCCGCGCGGCGCGCTTTTGAGGAAAAGCTCAAGACGGCGCCAGAATACGCGGTTTTTTTTGATCGCCTGAAAAGTGTCTTTCCTGCCGAATATGAATCGTTCCTTGCGGCCCTTGCCCAGCGCTCCGCCGCAGGCGGCGAGATTGGAAGCGCCGATTTCCTGATGGCGGAAGCCGTCCGTTCGTTGCGCCTTTCACGCGGTGTCCTGGCCGCCAAAGCCGGCCAGGCGGCTTTGGAACATATTTTTGAATTGCAATTCGCAGTGTTGCGAGCGCTCGCGGCCAAGGATCCGCGCCTCTGCGTCGATTTTCTCGCTGGGGTCGCGAGCCCCGGTTTTTTTGAATTTTCGGCGCAAAACCGTGGTCTCGTCGCCGCCCTGGCGATCGCCGGCATCGACGCCATCCATGATGGCGAAGTCCAGCGGGTCGAGAGGCCGGTCCCGGCCGGGACGGATTTCGACGCGCTCGAAAAGGCCTTGCGCGCCAAAGGTCTCGATACCCCGGAAATCGAAGCGCTTCTCGACGGCAAGCCCGGCGATCCACCCATCGGCGCTGCCAAAATGTGCCGTGCCGGTCAGGTCTATCTCGAAACCCTCGCCGCGATGCCAGAGTCCACTCGGC
>JBOHJQ010000091.1:0-13417 GCA_050728655.1 Methylocella sp. | reverse complement strand
GTCCCGAGCAACACCAAGGCAAAGGGCGGCAGGACATGAATGCGAAGGTATTGCCGCCGCGCTTGCCGTCCTTGCCGGCCCGCAAAAGCGCGGTCCTTTCCGTGCTCGACATCGGAACGTCGAAAATCGTCTGTCTTGTCGCGCGGCTGAACCCAAGCGATTCTTCCGAGCCGCTGCGCGGGCGCACCCATCGTTGCCGCGTTCTTGGCATCGGACATCAACGCTCACGCGGGATCAAGGGCGGCGCCGTCGTCGATATGGACGCGGCGGAAGGAGCCATCCGTTTCGCGGTCGACGCGGCGGAGCGCATGGCTGGGGTGCAGGTCGAAAGCGTGATCGTGAACGCGACCGGCGGCAGGCTTTCCTCGCGGCTCTACGATGCCAAGGTCGCGATCGCCGGGCAGGCCGTTACGCAAGCCGATGTCCACCGCGTGCTGGAGGCTTGCACAATGCGCGGCGGACAAGAGGGAAGGGCGGTGCTGCACGCCCTGCCAATCGGCTATGCATTGGGCGAAACGCGTCGCATTCAAGATCCGAGGGGGATGGTCGGCGATGAACTCGGCGCGGACATGCACGTGCTGAGCTGCGACGCCGCCGCCGCGCGTAACCTGATGCTCGCGGTCGAACGCTGCCATCTGACGGTCGACGCGATGGTTGCCACGCCTTACGCGGCGGGTCTTGCGGCCTTGGCCGACGATGAAGCCGAACTCGGCGCCGCCTTGATCGACATGGGCGCGGGGACAACGTCCGTGAGCGTCTTTTCCGGCGGCCATTTGGCCCATGTCGACGCGTTCGCCGTCGGCGGCCATCATGTCACGATGGATGTCGCGCGCGGCCTCGGGATCACGCTCGCCGATGCCGAACGGTTGAAGACGCTTTATGGCGGCTGCCTCGCTTCGGTTTCCGATGAAACCGAGACGATCGCGGTGGTTCAGGCCGGCGAGGAAGGCGAGCGTCCGGCGCATTTGCCGAAGGCGCAGCTCATCTCCATCATCAAGCCTCGAGTGGAGGAAATCCTCGAGCTCGTGCGCGATCGGCTCAAGAACGCGGGCTTTCCCGCGCATGCGGGGCGAAGACTCGTTCTCACCGGTGGGGCCTGCCAGCTCGCCGGCATGGACGCGGCGGTGAAGCGCATCCTCTCCGGGCAGGTGCGGACCGGGCGGCCGCTGGGCATAAAGGGGTTGCCCGAATCCGCGAAAAGCCCAGCTTTTGCCGCCGCTGTCGGGCTTCTGATCTATCCGCAAGTGAGCGGCATCGAGCATTTCCGTCCCTCGCGGCGCGGCGTGGCTCCGGAGGCGCAAGCGAATGGATACATCGGGCGGGTCGGGCGATGGCTCAAGAATAGTTTTTAGCGGTACGTGCGGCGAGAGCAAGCGCGGCGAATAATTCGAATTTGCCGCGAACAAATTGACTGAAAACCCGAGCGTCCTTGACCGGCGCTCCAACGTCGAGAGGCCAGACGATGACGATCAATCTTAAAGCTCCCGAGCTGCGGGAACTCAAACCACATATCATGGTCGCCGGCATCGGCGGCGCGGGCGGCAATGCCGTAAACAATATGATTGTCTCGGGCCTGATCGGGGTCGAGTTCATCGTCGCCAATACCGACGCTCAAGCGCTTACCTCGTCGAAGGCCGAGAGGATCATCCAAATGGGCCTGCAAGTCACCGAAGGTCTCGGCGCCGGATCGCAGCCCGAGGTCGGCCGGGCCGCGGCGGAGGAAGCAATCGAGGAAATCCGCGATCACCTTTCCGGGTCGCATATGGTCTTCGTCACCGCTGGAATGGGCGGTGGAACCGGCACCGGCGCCGCGCCGGTCGTCGCGCGCGCTGCTAGGGATATGGGCATCCTGACCGTCGGCGTCGTCACCAAGCCGTTCCAGTTCGAGGGCGCGCGGCGCATGCGGGTGGCCGAGGCCGGAATCGACGAGCTGCAGAAATCGGTCGATACGCTGATCATCATTCCAAACCAGAATCTGTTTCGCATAGCCAACGAGAAAACCACTTTCGCCGATGCTTTCGCGATGGCCGATCAGGTGCTCTATTCCGGTGTTTCGTGCATCACCGATCTGATGGTCAAGGAGGGTTTGATCAATCTCGATTTCGCCGACGTTCGCGCGATCATGCGCGAGATGGGCAAGGCCATGATGGGGACCGGCGAGGCGTCGGGGGAAAAGCGGGCGATCCTCGCCGCCGAGGCCGCGATCGCCAATCCCCTGCTCGACGAGGTTTCGATGAAGGGCTCGCGCGGCCTGCTCATTTCGATCACCGGCGGCAGCGATCTCACCCTCTACGAAGTCGACGAGGCCGCGGGCCGGATTCGCCAAGAGGTCGATGAGGACGCCAATATCATCCTTGGCGCGACCTTTGATCAATCCCTCGACGGGGTTGTCCGCGTCTCGGTCGTCGCGACGGGAATCGACCATGTCGCGGGCATCTATGAACCCACCGCCGCGGAGACGCGCATTGCCGAGGTCACCAACCGCTTAAGGGCGCAGACGTTGGCGCGCCCGATTGACACGGCGCAACCGCGTTATCCTGGCGCCCAGCCGGAGACCTATGTGGCCTCAGAGTACGCGCCGCGTTATGAAGACCGCGTCTTGCAAGCTCCCGCGGCGCTAGGCGCTGGAAGTCAGCATGGGGTCCGTGTCCAGGAAGTCGCTCCGCAATCGCGTCATTATGTCGAGCAGGCGCAACAAGGCATGCGGCCGGCTGAGCATTTCGACTCCGGTCCTTTCGTTCCTGGCCCACCCGATTCGCCTTATGTCCGGCCGCAGAGGATGCCGCAGATCGACGATTTGCCTCTCCCGGGGCAAAACCAAATCCGCGCGCGTCGCGGCGAACGCGGGGCCGAGCCGCCTCCCGAAGCCAAGCGCCGTTCGCTCCTCGAAAGGCTTGCCGCGTTTGGCCTCAGCCGCCAGGAAGAAGCGGCCGCAGGTTCTGGCCCGCGCGAGAGGCAAGCGCCAGCGCGTCAGCCCGCGCAAGGGCAGATCCACCCGCAGCAGCCGGGTCCGGTTCATGCCGAGTATGGCAAACGCGCGCAGCATCCGCCAGCCCCGCAAAGAGCGCCGCAACCGGCGGTGGACGCGCATGGCCGCGGCGCCTATCAAAACCGGGCATTCGAAGAGGACCAGCTCGAGATTCCCGCTTTCCTGCGGCGCCAATCGAGCTAATGAAGTCATTTGATCGAAAACGAATCGCTTGACATTCAAGAGTTCGAGCAGGTCCGTCGAAAAAGCCTGGCAACTTTTTCGGGACCTGCTTTAAATGTCCCCAGGCCGTTTGGCCTCGACGCCCATTGCGGTTCCAGCACCCGCATGGCAATGGGCGCGCGCAGGACGTCGTCGCGTCATTCGATCGCGATCCTGATCGTTGCCGCCATGCCGGGCTCGAGCAAAAGATCCGGATTGGGCGCACTGATGACGACGTCGTAGGTCGCGACGTGCTCATACGCCTGCGGCAATGGCCGAATTTGCGTCACCGCGCCAGAGAACCGACGGTTCGGAAGCGCCTCGACGGTGAACGTCGCTTTGTCACCGAGCTTGACATCGCCGATGTCCTTCGCGCCGATAATGGCGTCGATGTGAGTTAGGGTAAGATCTGCGGCGACGACGAAGAGCGGCGGCGTTTCTGAGTCCGCCGCGACCGTCTGGCCCATTTCGGCGTTGCGCGAGACCACTTTTCCATCAATCGGCGAAACGATATCGGTGTAGCTAAGGTTGGTCTCGGCGGCATGAAGCGCCGCTTGGAGTGGGGCGACCCTTGCCTCGTCGCGCTTTGTCTGCGTCTGCGCCCTCTCAAAGGCCTTGCGCGACTTGTTAATCGCTTTCCGGGAAACGGCCGGACGCTTTGCCGCGTGGCTTTCGAAGGCCGCTTTCGCCTGGGCGAGATCCGCGTTGTCCTTTTCGAGCCGAGCCTCGGCTGCTGCCAGGTCGGCCCTGCTTTGATCTACGACGATTTGATAGGGGCGCGGATCGATTTTCGCGCAGAGCTGGCCCGCCTTCACTTGCATGTTGGCGTCGCAATAAAGCGCCTGGATCACGCCGGACACGCGCGTGCCGACCGGCGCGGTCGCCGCGGGACCGACGACGCCGCTCGCGGTCACAGTGCGGACCAACGAACCACGTTCGAGCTGCATCTGCATCATCTGATCGATGGGCGCCATGTTGTAGTTCAGATGCGCCATGATCCAGAGCGAACCGGCGAGGAGCAGCAGCACGATCAGCACGCCGAAGGCAAGCGCCATGACGTTGTTGACGTGGTCTGGGCCGGTCGTGATGTGGAAGAAGAAGACGAGGTGAACGCCCATCTGCGCGATCGCGAGAACGACCAGGGCGACAGGAATGCTCGGACCCCAGACGAGTGTGGTGCCCGAGATGAAGAAGGATACAACGGTGAGCAGGATCGCGAGCCCAAGCCCAACCAGGTAGCTCCTGACCCCCTCGGCAATCTCTGCGCCGTCGAGGCGCAGATCGCCCGGCGCGGTGTCCGTGCGATGGAGGTCACTTGTTGGCTCGGCGTAGCTCATTGCCCCGCCCCCATCAAATACACCACTGTGAATATCGCAACCCAAATGATGTCCAGGGCGTGCCAGAACAGGCTGAAGCAGAGAATGCGCCGGAGAATGTCCGCCCGGTACCCCTTGGCGAACACTTGCGCCATCATCGTCAGCAGCCACAGCAGGCCGGCGGTGATATGAAGGCCGTGGCATCCGACCAGCGTAAAGAAGGCCGAGAGGAACGCGCTCCGCGTCGGGCCTGCCCCACGCGCGACCATGCTCGCGAATTCCCGCACCTCGATGCTAAGAAAGGCGGCTCCAAGTATGAAGGTTGCCATCATCGCGCCGTAGAACCAGGACCCGCTACGCGCCCGGGCACCGATACTTGCAAGGCCGACGGTGAAGCTCGAGACGAGAAGGAACGCCGTCTCGAGCCCGACGTTGCGCAGGTTGAACAGCTCCCGGCCGGTCGGTCCCCCTGCTGTGTTGCCGACCAGCACCGCGTAGGTGGCGAAGAATGCGGAGAACATGATAATGTCGCTCAGCAGGAAAATCCAGAAGCCGAAGCCGGTGATGACGCGCTTCGATGCCAGCCCACCGGCCGCGTGCCCCAGCGTGTGCTGGCGATACGGCGACTCCCGGTCGTGTCCGAGGTGATGCGGGTCGTTGCGGCCGGCGGCCACTTCGATGGAGGTCATGGCGCCGCCTGCCGTCGGGCGAGCGCCTCACTGCGCGCGCTTCGGTTGGCTCGATCTATGCGCGCGACTGTTTCCGCTGGAATGATGTACTCGTCCTGATCCCGCCAGGCAAAGACGACGAAGGTCGCGTAGGCGCCCAATGCGGCCAGGCCCACCATCCACCAGATGTGCCAGATCAACGCGAAACCCATGATGGTCGCGAAGAAGGCGCAGATGAAGCCGGTTGGGCTGTTCCTTGGCATCTCGATTTCCGTATAGGCGGGCTCCTCGCTGAGCCTCGCCTGCCGGAGTGCGCGCTCCTTCATGCCCCAGTAGGCATCTTCACCCCGTACATTGGGGAGCACCGCGAAGTTGAAGGCTGGCGGAGGGGATGGTGTCGCCCATTCAAGGGAGCGCCCATTCCAAGGATCGCCGGTCTCGTCGCGAAGCTTGTCACGTTGACGAATGCTGACGACGAGCTGGGCTACTTGGCAGCCTGCAGCGCAACCCATGATCACGATCCCGATGGCCGCGATCAGCACCCACGGGCGCCATTCCGCTACATCGTAATGCTGCAAACGCCGCGTCATCCCCGAGAGCCCCGCGGCATAGAGCGGCACGAAGACCACATAAAACCCGACGAACGTGAGCCAGAAGGCCGCCTTACCCCAGCCTTCGTGCAATCGGAAGCCAAACGCCTTCGGGAACCAATAGGTGTAAGCTGCGAAAGCGCCAAACAACGTGCCGCCAATCACAACATTGTGGAAATGGGCAACGAGGAAGAGACTGTTGTGAAGCACGAAGTCTGCTGGCGGCACCGCGAGCAGAACGCCGGTCATTCCGCCGATCACGAATGTGAGCATAAAGCCGATCGCCCACAATATCGGTGTCGCATAGACGATCCGGCCGCCGTACATCGTGAAAAGCCAATTGAAGACTTTGACTCCCGTGGGCACCGCGATGATCATCGACATGATGCCGAAGACCGCATTGACGTCGGCGCCGGCGCCCATCGTGAAGAAGTGGTGAAGCCAGACCATGAAGGAAAGGATACCGATGACCAGTACTGCCGCGACCATGGAGCGATAGCCGAACAACGGCTTGCCGGAGAATGTAGAGACCACTTCCGAGAATACGCCGAAGGCGGGCATAATGAGGATGTAAACCTCCGGATGTCCCCACGCCCAAATAAGGTTCATGAACATCATCATGTTGCCGCCGGCTTCGTTGGTGAAAAAATGGAATCCGAAATATCGGTCCAGCACCAACATGGTCAGAGTCGCGGTGAGGATTGGGAACGCAGCGACAATCAGCAGGCTGGAGACGAGCGTCGTCCAACAGAACATCGGCATCCGCATATAGGTCATGCCCGGTGCATGAAGTTTCAGGACCGTGGTGATTAGGTTGATTCCCGCCAGTAGGGTTCCCACACCAGAGATTTCAAGCGCCCAAAGGTAGTAATCGACGCCTACGCCGGGTGAATACGTCAGCTCGGAGAGTGGCGGATAAGGCAGCCACCCGGTTCGCGCGAACTCACCGATCACCAGCGAGAGGTTCACCAACAACGCCCCGGTGGCGGTAAGCCAGAAGCCGGCCGAGTTGAGTGTGGGAAATGCGACGTCGCGGACCCCGAGCTGCAGCGGCACCACAAAGTTCATGAGCCCGATCATGAGCGGCATCGCTGCGAAGAATATCATGACGGTGCCATGGGCCGAGAAGATCTGATTGTAGTGCTCGGGCGGAAGATAACCGGGCGCGTGGAACGCGAACGCTTGCTGGGATCGAATCATGATCGCGTCGATGAATCCACGAATCAGCATCAACAAGCCAAGGAGCATGTAGAGGACACCGATCCGCTTGTGATCCACGCTGGTGATCCACTCGCGCCAGAGATAAGGCATTTGGCCTTTGAAGGTGACCCACGCGATGACAGCAAGTACGACAAATATTACCATCGAGCCGGCGATGAGAGGAATCGGCTGATTCAACGGAATTGCCTGTAAGCTGAGCTTCCCCCACATAATTCATTCCTCCGTCCGCGGTGAGACGCTCGGATTTGGTCGACCAGTTTGCGGGCCAGGTCCAGGCGGCAGCTTCTGGGTGACGACTTGCTGAAAAAGCCGAGGTTCGACCGCTCGGTAGGTGAACGGCGGGACGTTTGTGCTTTGCTTGGCGAGCGCAGCGTATGTTTCAGGATTGAGCGTTGGGCCCTTCGCGCGCGTGGTTTCAATCCAAGTTTTAAATCTCTCCGCTGGCAATGCGAGCACGTCGAAATGCATATCCGCGAAACCATCGCCGCTAAACTGGCTCGAGAGCCCCCGGAAGGTGCCAGGCGCGTCCGCCTCCAGGTTCAACTGCGTCGTCATGCCGTTCATCGTGTAGATCATGCTGCCGAGCTGCGGTACGAAGAAGGCATTCATCACGCTTGCTGACGTCAGGGAGAAGTGAATGGGCACGCCGGCAGGGACCACAAGCCGGTTCACGCTCGCGACACGCTGGCTCGGGTAGATGAAGAGCCACTTCCAATCCAACGATACGACCTGCACCTCGAGCGGTGGCGTGTTCGATGTCAAAGGCTTTGCGGGATCGAGGTCATGGGATCCGATCCAGGCCACGCCACCCAAGAGCATGATCACAAGGAGGGGGATGCCCCAGACGATGAGCTCGATGCGGCCGGAGTAGGCCCAATCTGGCAGATAGCGTGCCCTCATGTTGGATGCGCGAAACCACCAGGCGAAGGCAAGGGTCGCGGCGATCGTCGGAATAACGATGGCGAGCATGATGGCGAGCGAGTCTATCAGGATCATCTTCTGTGCTCGCCCAATGACCCCTTGTGGATCGAGGACGGCCGGCTGACATGCCGTCAGGACGATCGGCGCCATGAAGACTGCGCAGCGCGCAGCCCGGGCGTTCACCGAACGAAGGCGCCACAAACGTCCTGTTCTGTCTGGCGGTCCGTATGGCTTGCCGTGTGAATCGGCACGCGACGGGGCCCCCAACCGTGATTGCTGCGGTTGGTCTAGCGTCCTCACGATCCCTTCTCTCCCGCTACGCCGGATTTTGAACCGACATCCACCGGATGACAGCCTTGGCGAGGATGCAGTTGCCGCTTCTTAAGGATTTTGGCAATGCCAGATCCTCGACATGAGGTCACCCACGCACTTTCGCCGGTGACATCGGCCCGCCGAGCGCCGGCAATGCGGGTTTCGTTGTCATCCTGACGCACCACTCCCTTGGATTTTGATCGGACGCAAAACAAGCAAGCGCTTCGCATCGATGCGACCGCCGGTGGCCACCAATCTGCCACGCCTACTCCGCCGCGCTCTTCGCCCCGCCAAACCTTCGCTCGATATAATCCTCGACGATTCGCTTGAATTCGGCGGCGATGCCTTCACCGCGCAGGGTCATCGCCTTTTGCCCGTCGATAAACACAGGCGCCGCCGGCGTCTCGCCGGTGCCGGGCAGCGAGATTCCGATGTCGGCATGTTTCGATTCGCCGGGTCCATTGACGATGCAGCCCATCACCGCGACATTCAGCGCCTCGACGCCCGGATAGCGCGCCCGCCACAGCGGCATCTCGTCGCGGATATAGGCCTGAATATCCCGCGCGAGCTCTTGAAAAACCGTCGACGTCGTGCGCCCGCAGCCAGGACAGGCGGCGACCAGCGGCACAAACGTGCGAAACCCCATGGTCTGCAAAAGTTCCTGCGCCACTTTCACTTCGAGCGTGCGGTCGCCGCCGGGCTCCGGGGTGAGCGAAACCCTTATCGTGTCGCCGATCCCTTCCTGCAGCAAAACGCCCATGGCGGCGGCGGAGGCGACTATGCCCTTCGAGCCCATGCCCGCTTCGGTGAGGCCCAAATGCAGCGCATAATCGCTGCGCCGCGCGAGCATGCGATAGACTGCAACGAGATGCTGCACGTCCGACACCTTTGCCGACAGGATGATTCTGTCCCGGCCAAGCCCGATCGCCTCCGCCCGCGCGGCGGAGGTGAGAGCCGATTGCACCATCGCCTCGCGCATCACTGCGCCGGCCGGGCGCGGCGAAGGCGCGCGGGCATTATCGTCCATCAACGCGGTGAGGAGCTCCTGATCGAGCGAGCCCCAATTGGCGCCGATCCGCACCGCCTTGCCATATTTGATCGCCGCCTCCACGATGAGGCCGAATTGCTTGTCCCGCTTTTCCCTGAAGCCGACATTGCCCGGGTTGATGCGATATTTGTCGAGCGCCTCGGCGCAGGCGGGATGGTCGGCCAAGAGCTTATGGCCGATATAATGGAAATCGCCGATCAGAGGGACGTCACAATTCATTTTTGCGAGACGGTCGCGGATATACGGCACGGCGGCTGCCGCCTCATTGCGGTCGACAGTGATCCGCACGAGCTCGGAGCCGGCGCGGGCAAGCGCCGCGACCTGGGCGGCCGTCCCTTCGATATCGGCCGTATCCGTGTTGGTCATCGATTGGACGGCGATCGGTGCGCCGCCGCCGGCGAGGACCGCCGCGTTGCCGGAGCCAATGTGCACGCCAACGGAGCGGCGGCGGGGCGCGGGCCCGGCGTCCTCGGGGTCCACGAGGCCGGGCGAGGCTGAAAGTTCAGAGCTAATTGTCATGCGTGGTGTTTATCCCTGGCTTAAGGAGGCGCCCGGCGGACATATCTCATATGACTGTCGCGGTTATGACCCGAAGGGCCTTCCCTAGCGTATCGCCGGGCTGCACGATATAAAAATTCGATTCAGGGGCTTTATCGGCGGACACGATATTGTCTTGGAGCGTGGCAACACCCACCGGATCGTCGCTCGCCGGCGCGATCTCCTCGGCTTCTCACGTTGCGGCGTCGCTGTCGCTCGTCTCGGGATAGTTGCAAGGGTGAGGTACAGGTTTCCGTCCTGCCCGCCAGGCCGCTCGAAACGCGATCTGCCAGGGGCGGCCAGCCGCCTGCCATTCTCCCACGAACGCGCCGATGGACGCCCGTGTCGCGGGCACTTGAAAACCGCGCTCTGCCACGCGCTCTGACAACCGACAGATCCCTGCGGTTGCACTTTATCGACAACCAGCTCGGTCGGAACAAGAGATGATCCATCAAAACCTCTCGCCACGCGGTGATTGCTTTTGGGAATGTACCGCAACCGCAACCTCTCAGCCAACCGTACCAAATCTGATTCAGAGCCGACTTTGGCCTCCCCCCGTCACCGCCTCCACTGTCGCTTCGGCGGCGCGGCGCCAGGTGAAGCGCGAAAGGTGAGCGGCCAACGCGCGCGCATCATGGCGAGGCGGGCGGTCCAACACGGATGCAATTGCCTCCGCAAGCGCTCCCGGCGCGTCTTCGGCATGTGGATCGAAAAATCGGGCGAATTGGCCAGCAACCTCAGGCAACGCGGTCACATTGGAGCAGACCACCGGTACGCCGCGGGCGAGCGCTTCGAGCACGGGAATGCCAAAACCCTCCCCCTCACTTGGAAGGACGAGCATTGCGGCGTTGTGGTAAAGAGCGGCGAGACTCTCCGCATCGACGTCCTGCAGGTGCTCGACATCGCTGCGCCCGCCCAGGCGCGCAAGTGTGCCCTTCGCACCGAAGTCGGCCTTTCCTACAACGACTAGCCTCAGACCGGGCCGGCCGAGCCTATCGAGCGCGTCAAGGAGCATAGGAAGATTCTTTCGCGGCTCGATCCTGCCGACGAAAAGAACAAAGGCGCCCTTAATCGTTGCGGGCTGAATCGGTTGCGGAGAAATAGAAACCGCATTTGGGGCAAGGAGAATGCGCTCTTTCGGCACGCCATAGCGCCGAACCAGCTCGCCGCGGGTATACTCCGACACCGCAAGAACGCGGTGAGCTCGCCGCGCCGACAAGCGGACAAGCGCGCGGTTGCGCAGCCGCACCGAAAACGGAAAAAAATGGGGGTGACTCTCGAACAGCAAATCGTGCACGACGACCACCTGGGGCCCCGCTAGCAACGGCGGAGCGATATACTGCGTCAGGAGGACGTCGAACCCATCGCGTCTGCGCGCCTGTGGCCAGAACAGAAGCAACCTCGCCGTCGGGCCGGACAAAGGGATTCGGTGATGCAAGATATTCGCCGCCTCGCATACTCGGAGCGACGCAGCCGGATCCTCGGAATAGAGAATGTAGCGGTTGGCGCGGTCGACGTTCGGGAGTTCGCTCAGCACCCCCTCAAGCCAGGTGCGCGAGCCCTGGTATTTGCCGGTCAGGACATGGGCATCCACACCCACGGTTCGAACGCGATATGGGCGCATGGCCGACGATCACCCGGCGGGTTGGAAAATTGTCGAGAATTAAGGCGGATTCAGAGCTTATCTGGAACCAAGATACAGCACAACGAGCTCGCGCGGATGGTGCTGGCCTAATTCGGCCACTCGAATTTGAAAATGGGCCAGTCACAACTTCCCCCGTCGATTACCCGGAATGGCCCGACCTTACGCCCAGCCGATTCTGGCGCTTCAACGTTCATGGCCGCGTCCACCGATTCCCCGATGGTCCAAATGTGATCCGTGACGCCTAGCTGCATGGAGGGCGTCACGCGGAGCGGCGGCCTTTTCGTCGCGGGGGAGGGCCGTCTCCGTATCCATAACTACGTATATAACAGTTCGGATATCCCGTGCTAATATGCCCTTGCAAATATCTTCCTATCTGGTATATGCCTTACTAGGGACGGAGGGCAGATGGCCAGGGTGCCGATTACAGTTATGGGATATCGCTGCGAGCGATGTGGCCATGAATGGATTCCGCGCGGCACCGTGGAACCAAGGGTCTGCCCAAAGTGTCGCAGCCCTTATTGGAATAAACCTCGTAAGGCCAAGATGCCTTATGAAGACTTCAAGACACAGATTATCGGCGCGCTACAAAGAGCGGGCTCTCCGCTGACATGGACGGAGATACGCACTGTGGCTGGGCTGCCGCAGCTTTTCCCTAATAACCAATGGGTTCATAGACTAGAAAGAGATATTGGCTTAAACCGGAGTCGAGACGCCAACGGGATAATCCACTGGCGCCTGACGGACGCGCCCCCCTATGCAACGCCCTCTCAAACTTCCAAGGAACCCAGCGCGCGCTCGCGCCGAAAGCAAGGCGTTGTGGAATGAAGCGCGCTCGCAAGATAGCGCAGACTTTTTCACGATCGGATATGAAGGTCGGTCAATTGGCGACCTCGTCTTGGCGCTGAAATCGGCGCGTGTGCAGTCAGTGTTGGATATCAGGCATACCCCTCTGAGCATGTACAGGCCCGAGCTAAGCAAGTCGAATTTCCAGCGTCGGATGAAGGACGAGGGGCTCCAATATTTCCACACACCTGAATGGGGCGTTCCGAAGGATGTCCGCGCTAAGGCCATTGCCGCAGGATCACGTGACGCGATCTGGGCTTGGTATGATGATTATGTCGTGGAGCGGTTCTTTGGCCGAAACCTTCATTGGTTTTTGAATTTGGGCCATCCAGTCGCGATGATGTGTGTTGAGGCGGACCCAAAAGAGTGCCACAGGCACCGTCTTTCTATCGCGCTCGAAAAGCAAGGATTATGCGGCTTCGACTTATAGCGCCCGGAGTGCTGCATGGTAGCAGGCTGGAGCAGAAAACGAATTTTAATCACTGTCCGAACCTACCCGACCCCCGCAACGAAAGGTGTCGAGGTGTCCTGCACTGCCGGCATAACAAGTGAGTCAGAATGGATTCGCCTCCATCCCATCCCCTATCGGTCGCTTAACGAAGATAAGCGGTTCACGAAATACGAATGGATTGATGTAGAGGTGAGAAAGGCTCGCAATGACATGCGACCTGAAAGCTACACACCTAACTTGGATACGATAAGAATAGGGAACAAGGTTCCCAGCGCTGACGCTTGGCGGGCGCGCCGCGATATCATTAAGCCGCTACTGAAACCGTCGCTATGTGAGATTCAAAAAGAGCGCGACCAAAATGGCTCGCCGACCTTGGGTATTTTCAGGCCGGGCAGGATAGACCGCTTAATGATCGAGGCGACGGACGCGGATTGGAATGCGGATCAGCTTGAGAAACTCAACCAGACGCTTTCCCTATTCCACAGGCAGCCGGCAATTCAGCTTGAGAAAATCCCATTCAATTTCAAATACGAGTTCCATTGTGCGGATACGACCTGCACAGGCCACGCGCTTTCGTGCACAGACTGGGAAGCTGGGCAATCTTATAGGAAATGGCGAAGGGAATATGGCGCGAAATGGGAAGCCGCATTTAGGCAAAAATACGAACAGGACATG
>JBOHJQ010000090.1:0-13612 GCA_050728655.1 Methylocella sp. | reverse complement strand
ATCGACAATTGCCAGGAGAGAAATTCATCGACCGTCAATGCATAGCGGCTGCAAGCCTCGTCCAGCGACAAAAGGCCGCCACGCACCGCCGCCACGACTTCCGCCTTGCGCCGGATCACCCAGCGCTTGGTCGCGGGAGGCGGCAAATCCGCGACAGTCAAGGGGCTGCCGTCCGGCCCGATGACATATTTCGTCCTGAGACGGTTTGGTTCGGCCATGGTCGAAACTCACATACTAGACTGACTTGTCGGCAGGCAAAATAGGCGAGGTGTTTTAAGATTTGCCTAAACCCAAGTGTCGCTTTTGCTAAGGAAATTCCGTTACAAAGCTCTTTATTCTTTGGCGCGGCTGCGATGTTTTGTGCTTTATGTCTCTAATTGAGACGTTTCTTTGCATAACGTTAAGGAAGCAGCCTGGCGCTGAGACCGGGAGGCGAGGAGGCAGGTGAATTTGCATTTGGGGTAGGGGATGTATTAAATGTGGGTTCGTGCTCGTGGCGACGCGGCAAGCGCCAGGTTTCGCGCTTGTGCCTGCCGGCTTGGCCGCAAAGAGTCGCGCAGCGCCGCCTGATCTGAGATACTCGTTTGTCAACCGGACTACCGGACCACCCCGGTACGCGGCAAATGGACACTTGCAGGCCAATTGATCAGCGATGGGCGACAGCTATGAACGAAAATCCCGCGCTGAGAGAGATCGAAGTTCCCAACAGTCTCGGTTTCAATAAGCCCGCGGCGCAAACCCGCGTGGTCGTCGCGATGTCGGGCGGGGTCGACTCCTCGGTCGTGGCCGCGTTGCTCACGGAGCAAGGCTACGATGTCATCGGCGTGACCTTGCAGCTTTACGACCATGGCGCCGCGGTTCACCGCAAAGGATCCTGTTGCGCCGGACAGGACATTCATGATGCGCGTCTTACCGCCGCCCGCCTCGGCATTCCGCACTATGTGCTTGACTACGAGGAGAGGTTCAAGCGCAAGGTCATCTCGCCGTTCGCGCAAAGCTATGCGGCGGGACAAACGCCGATCCCGTGCGTCGCCTGCAATAGCGAAATCAAATTCGCCGATCTGTTGGAGACTGCGCAAGACCTCGGCGCCGCCGCCTTGGCGACCGGCCATTACGTGTCGTCCCGGCTCGATGCCTCTGGCCATCGCGCCCTCTACCGGGCCCATGACCTTTCCCGCGATCAGAGCTATTTCCTGTTCGCGACGACCAAGGCGCAACTCCAATTGTTGCGGTTTCCTCTTGGCGAGATGGAAAAAGCGCAAGTCCGCGCCCTCGCGCGCCGGTTCGGCCTGCTGGTTGCCGATAAAGCCGACAGCCAAGATATTTGTTTCGTGCCAACCGGCAGATACAGCGATGTCATCGAACGCTTGACGCCTGGCGCGGCGCTGCCGGGCGAGATTGTGCATATCGACGGCCGGGTGCTCGGACGCCACTTGGGTGTCATCCATTACACGGTCGGCCAAAGGCGTGGCCTGGGACTTGGCGGTTTTGGCAATGGCGAGCCGCTCTTTGTCGTCAGATTGGACGCCGCGCGGGCCCGCGTCATCGTTGGGCCGCGCGCGGCGTTGGCGACCCGCCGGGTCCGTTTGCGCGCGCTCAACTGGATCGGGCCCGGCACGCTCGCTGATCACGCCAAGGGAGCGGAACTCTACGTGCAGATCCGCTCGTCACGGCCGCCGGTTCAGGCCCTCCTTTGCCTCGGTCAGGGCGAGGCCGCCGTCGAATTCACCGCCGCCGAGGACGCCGTCTCGCCTGGCCAAGCCTGCGTCTTTTATGCGTCGGACCGGCCACATGCGCGAGTCTTGGGCGGCGGCTTCATTGTCTCGGCGGAACCGGCTTGTCCGCCGGTCGCGGAAAATAATTTCGCGCGGGTCGAGCCGGTGCCGCTTTGAGCGGGAAACCGGCCGGGCGGCGCGCATGAAGAGACGCACAGGATCGAGTGCCTGGAGCGGGGGTCCTTGAAATGGAAATCGCTACGGCGAAACGTGGAGGTTAGCGCTCGTGCAAGAGGAAGTCTTTGCCGCCCCTGTCTTGGCCGCGGCGCCAGGGCACGCGGCCGATCCGGCCGTTCTCGACAATACGCATGTCAAGAAATCTTACGCTCGCTGGGCGCCGGTTTACGATCTCGTCTTCGCGCTCGTCCTGCGGCCGGGACGCAAAGCCGCGGCAGCGGCGGCCGACCGCCTTGGCGGGCATGTCCTCGATGCCGGTGTCGGCACCGGCCTCGAATTGCCGATGTTCGACCGGCGGACGAGATTAACCGGGATCGATCTTTCCGAGCCGATGCTGCGGCGCGCCCAGTGGCGGGTGCGCGCCAAGGCTTTAGGCAACGTCGCGGGCCTTGTCGTGATGGACGCGGCGCGCCTCGCTTTCCCGGATGCCCATTTCGATGCGGTGGTCGCCCCTTACGTTCTGACCGTCGTGCCCGATCCGCAGGCTAGTCTCGATGAACTGGCCCGTGTCGTGAAACCCGGCGGCGAGATCATCCTCGTCAATCATGTCGGCAGCGGCCAAGGCCCGATGGCCTGGATCGAATCCGTCCTCGCCAAAATCAGCGCCGATCTCGGCTGGCAGCCGGAATTTGCGTGGTCGATTCTCGGCGACTGGATCGATTCCACGCCTTCCGTTCGTCTCGTGGAACGCCGCAAGCTGCCGCCATTTGGGCTGTTTACCCTCGCGCGAATCGAGCGGCTTTGAGCAAAATTTTGCCGCGAAGCGGGTTTGACGCATTCCGCAAGAGGCGGGTTCGTCCGGTGAAGCCGTTCGGCCTCGGCGGAACTTACAAAAAAAACGAATGGCGACCCCCCTTGTTTTGCGCGTCGTAAGAACATACATTGCACCGTGTCGTGTTTTTGCCGACGGCTTGGCCACGCATGTTTGCGTCTGCTGACGACCTCCTCCTCAAAACCTCGATGCTGCATCGGCGTCCGCATGGATGGGCGCCTCTTTTCTCTACGACTCTAAGGATAGCCTCTATGACTACGGGAACCGTGAAGTGGTTTAATCCGGACAAAGGATACGGCTTCATACAGCCAGACGACGGCGGCAAGGACGTGTTCGTCCACATCAGCGCCGTCGAACAATCAGGGTTGCGCAATCTGCAGGAAGGCCAGAAAATCTCCTACGAAGTCATTGCCGACAAACGAACCGGCAAGTCCGCGGCGGGTAACCTTCACGCCGCCTGACGACTGGACTAATTTGGTGCAAGGGCCCCGGCATCGACGCTGGGGCTTTTTTTCTTTGCCGGTTTTGATGACCGGTGCCGTCACGCGGCGGCAGAGAGAGCTATGGAACCGTTGTCCGACTTGACGATTAGCGAGACATGGCATGATCAGAGGCAGGACCATGCGAAAGAATGTTAGCACCTCGAATCGAGGCTTTGCGTCCATGGATGTGGAGAAGCAACGCGAAATCGCGCGCAAGGGGGGTCGCAGCGTTCCCGATGAAAGGCGCAGTTTTTCGCAAAACCGCCAGCTCGCTTCGGAAGCCGGCCGCAAGGGCGGCCACTCGTCCCACGGCAACCGGCGCAAAGGGCACCACGAGAACCAACGCATAGATACCACCAAACCTTAAATAAAATGAGTGGTTCCCTCCCGGAGCATGGTTCGAGCGGGCTCAATGGGGTCGATCCAGCCCTATGAGCCCGGCCGGGCAAGGGCGGCGCGATGCGCCCCGGCGGCAACAGTTTCGAAGCGGCCGCTCACCTCGTCGAGCGCGAGCAACGTGCCCATGGAGATGCCGAAATAGGCTCCGTGAAGGCCGAGCTTGCCTTGCTGTTCGCGCTCGGCAATCCATGGAAAGGTACGCAAATTGGCGAGACCTTGGACGATCGAAGCCAGGGCGAGACGCTCGATGCAATCGTCGAGCGGGCCAGCGGCCGGCTCCATTCGCGCCATCGCCGGATTGATCAAGCCGATCCATTTGCCAATGAAATCGCCCGGCGAAAGCGGCTCGCGACCGGCGTTGGCTTCGCGGCGAGCGAAGGCGCGCACCCCGCCGCAGCCCGCGTGTCCCATGACCACGATATGTTCGACGCCTAAACCGATCACCCCGAACTCAAGCGCGGCGGAGGTGCCGTGGAAATCGTCGTTCGGCCCGTAGGGCGGCACGAGATTGGCGATGTTGCGCACAACAAAGAGCTCTCCCGGTTCCGCCTCGAAGATGACTTCCGGCGATACTCGCGAATCGCAGCATCCGATCAGCATGATCCGGGGTTTTTGTCCGGCTTCGGCCAAGTGACGAAAACGCGCTTGTTCGCGCGTGAAACGGCCGCCAAGGAAGGCTTTGTAGCCATTGACGAGTCGCTCCGGCAGCGGTGAGCGGCCTCGGGTAGGGCCGGCTATTCGCGTGGTCGTCCCAGACACGGTCCCTCCGCAAAATCGCAAAAAACTGCGTCCGCCCTTCGGCAAGCAATCCGCCGAGCCATCGCCTGGATCATAGCATCGCAGGCAGTTTGTTAACTCGCGGACAAAGCAATTCCCGCGTAAGCGCCGCAAGGCCGGCCGCAAGGCACGGGGAAGGCTTGTCTGGCACCCACTATCTCAAAGCCAGGTTGGACAAAGGACGATGACCCTATTGCAGTTTCGTGCCGGCGGGGGGCTTTCGCTTGGCCTTACCCTTGTGCTTGCCTCGCTCTTGGGGAGCCTCGCCGATCCCGCGCCGGTCATTCACTATGCGCCGGTCGAAAATCTGGAGCAAGCCGATGTCGCGCTGATCGATCGAGCGGAGCACGACATCGATATCGCCGCCTATGTTCTGACCGATTGGCCGGTCATGTCCGCATTGATCCGGGCGGCGCAGCGCGGCGTCAAGGTTCGCATCTATATGGATGGAGGCCGAATCGGCGAGCGGGAGCCGACACCGCTGTTCCGGGAACTGCTCGCCAATCCTGAAATCGATGTGCGCTTCAAGCGCGCGAGATCACCTTTGATGCATCTCAAGAGCTACCAAATCGACGGCCGCTGGCTACGCACGGGCGCCGCGAACTTTTCGGCCTCGGGACTGAAGCGGCAAGACAACGATCTCCTTATTATCGAGAGCCAAGCCGCGGCGGAGCTCTTTAAGCGGCGTTTCGAAGCGATCTTCGCGCAAGGAGAAACCCTGCCTCTCGCCGCGACCAAGCAGAACCCGTAATCGGGGCGAAACTTGTTCCGCTTGGCTTGAAAGTGCGGAGGGGCATCGTTGCGCGAAGCCAGGCGCCCGCGCGCGCAACGGGAAGGGTCAATCGGCCAATTTGTTACGAACGCGAATCTTCGCTTGTTCCAGCGAACCACTACCAGGCAATCAATCAATATGCTTGATCGCGCAGAACCTCGAAGCAAGTCCGCACTAAGATCTTGATGTCGAAGCCAAGCGACCAGTTATTAATATACCACAGATCCAACTTCACACGCCCGGTCATCTCCTCGAGGGACCGGGTTTCGCCGCGCAATCCATTGACCTGCGCCCAGCCGGTAATCCCCGGCTTGACACGATGGCGGAAACCATAATCGGCAATCCGAACCTTGTATTCCCTATCATGGGCGACCGCATGCGGTCGCGGTCCAACCAGGGACATTTCGCCTCTTAGCACATTAAGGAGCTGTGGCAGCTCATCGATGCTCGACCGGCGGAGGAATTTGCCTACGCGTGTCGCGCGCGGATCGTCACGGCACGCTTGAGTTATGGCCGGTCCGTCCTCGAGAACCGACATCGTCCGGAACTTGAAGATGACAAACTCATTCCCGTTGAATCCGGTTCGCCGTTGCTGGAATATGATTGGACCGCCGCTATCGAGCTTGATGGCGACCGCGGCAATCAAGAAAAGCGGCGACAAAAACAAAATTGCCGTCAGGGAAACAACGACGTCCAGGGTCCGCTTCACCGCTGTCTCGAAAGCGGTCAACGGGACCATCTGGAGGGTCATCGGGAGCGACACCCCGTTCGTGGCCAAGCCACGCCGCCCCAGCAGGGTTCTGATGTTATGGCCAGGCAAAACCCGGACTGGAAGCGGAGACTCACAAAGGCCGGAGCGAGTTGGTTCGAGAAGCTCCTGTCTGGCCCAGCGCAGCGCCGTTAAAAATTTCTCGGCGCAATACGCGCCATATTCGCGCGCCGCCGCGAGGGCGCCCTCCAGACGAGCCTGGGCGTTGCCCGGGCGGCGCCCGCGATTCGTTGCGAACGCCACCTGCAAGAATTCCCGCAAACCACCGTATCGCGAAAGGAGACTTGCATCGAAGCCCAGCAGTTCCGCCAGCTCGCCTATCGTCACGGCACGGCGTCCGTCGCGGCTCTCCGCCGCCTGCAGGGCGCGCGTTGCCTTGGCGAAAACCCAACGGCCAACTGCCAAGAGAATCATTTGGGACAATAAAGCCGCAACCAAGGGCGAGGCCGGAAACGCGCCGTTGCCTTTCATAAACAACAAAGTACAAGCCGTCAAAAAAGCGGTGGAGGCAAAGATCGCAAGGAGCCGGCCAAAATATGGAAGCGGCGCGAGCAGCACGGGAAGCCGGTACAGGCCGCGCGCACTGACCACACAAACGTATAACACGCCGTTGACAATGCCGGCACTCAAGCAGGCTTCGACCGTGTCGGGATCCTCGAACCAAACGTGTTGAAAAACGATGCCTCCAAGGGTACTCGCAATCGCAAGAAGAAACAGGTCAACGATCCAAGCCAGGATTTCGATGTTTTGGGAGGAGATTTTGAATTCGCTGATAAACCGCGAGTCTGTTTTGGCACGGCCCCGAGGCTTTACAATATCACTTAAGCGGCTCTCAAACATCCGAAGGCCTTTCATTAAATTAAATGACAATTGACGACGCTCCGCATTAAGTATTGAAGATCGTCTCAACTTCTCATGCTCAATTCGAGTTTATTATTTTACGCTTCTATGATCACATCACGGCTCCCTCAAGTGCGAATCTGTCCCTGCGCGGTCCCGAGGCTCTCCAGTATCGCCTAAGCAGCTCAGAAACATCCGAAGGCCTCTCCTTAACTGAAAATTAAAGCTAATTGGCAATCAACTATTTTTCTCACTACGCATGGGTGATATTCTTAATCTTGCCAGACCCCACATGAATCTATTTTTTTATTATCTAAGTCTTCATACTATACTCTTTCATCGCCTTTCCCATAAATTGTGTCCTCCTTTCGTCGCGAATTTACAACAATTCCCAAATATGACAATAGCCCAATTAGGGAGTTATCAATACTGTAATGATGAAATAACTCAACCATTCACTCCTCGTCATCAATAATCATTAGCTGCATATCTATAACTTAATCTCATGCGATAGTTGCAGTCCTGAGCAACGCTTGCCATCGGGGTTCGAGGTCGTGGCGCGGCCAGATCGTTCAATCCCCGGCCTCCCCCTCGAGCCGACAATTGCGCGAAAGCCGGACATTCGCACAGAACTCCGTCGACTCCCTGGACCTATCAGCCGACTGTAATGCGCGGGACGGCGTCCATATCCATAATATTCGACAAAACAAACAATGCGGCATTTACCAGGATTGCGAAAAGATCGCCAATGGAATTTTCGCGGTGCGGCGAAGTGTCCCACTGCACTGGTCATGCTGTTGCGTCGCGGGCTCTAGCTCTTTCTTAACTTTGGCGACTGGGCTTTCGGGCAGCCCCGGCGTCGCCCTGGCAGACGTTGCGAACCGGAGCAAGGCCGCGCCGGCAATCAACTGCAACCCAAGCTTTTCAGAATCAATCGATGCCGGCGACGCGGGGCCGGTTAGTGGGGTCTCGTCCAGAGTACCGCGCGACGACCGCCGGGACAAGCGCGGCGGCCATCCTGTAAGACGGATACTTAGCGGTTCGTTCACGGCCAGCTTGGTAACAGACCTCCGGCGGACGGCGCCCGAGATCGAGATAAAAGTATGCCGATGGCGGCGCCGCGATCGTTGGCCTCGTCGTCTTATCGGGCCTTCCCAAGCCATTCCAATCGCTCAACGCCGAATGTGTCCAAAGATGAGGCATTACGCGATCGTGCTTTGGGAGAGAAATAGTACTGGAAACCATCAACCGCAAATAAAACACAAGCGCCACGTAAGAAAAGTGAGCCAAACATAAGGCAAGTGGTAGGCATCGAAATGGAAATCGTGATCACCAGAGGGGCCTTCTTGGGCGCCCTCCTAGGCCGATTTTTCAAGGTCTATGTTGTTATTCCCGCCGGCGCCCTTGCGATCGCTTTGCTTCTGGTGAAGCGGGAGTCTGCCGGACACACATTGTTAGACTGCTCCCTGGGAATTGGCCTGCTGATCGCCTGCCTTGAACTCGGTTACGTCACGGGACTGCTTTCGACCGAAATTTGCCCGACTGCGCGAGTTTTTCGCGCATTCTTGGCAAGCTCTCGCCACGTGGCGTCGTCGCGCCCAACCGATCAAGGATAATCGGCTTGGCCTTGGCCGATGCTTCGCGCCAGGAACGTTCGTCGCGCGCCTTCACAAGCCGCGCTCGATGCGAGAGCGCGAACCCTTTCGAATGAATACTCTGAACGGTCTTTGTTTTCCCATGATCTTCATCGCCAAACAGGGCTCCCCTTTGGTGGATCATGCTCTCGCAACACTTCGGCCGCGGCGCTCGCAGCCAGGAAATAGTTCTGTTTATGGATTTTTCCTGAGAATGAGGGTTGACGCGCCAGACGGGCACTATTAAGTTCCGCCCACTTCGGACAGGCCGTAGGTTTTGCTTTCGGGGCGCCGCGTCCCGAACCTTCCCAACCTAAACGCTGTCGTACCCAGCGGCTTGACAATCACAATAGATCCAAAGATCCAAGATCGCATGGATCGACAATAGGCAAGAACGCGGTATCCGATGCCGTGATCCTCTGCCAAATCCCGGCGCCGGAAGCCTTGGCGGGCTAAGGGCGCCTTGGCGTTCGCCTTGATGGCATTCCCGGCCGCGAAGCCGGAGGTTTGAATTTGTCGCCGCGCGGGCTGTCCTGCGATGGCTTTTTGGAAAGACTGAGAAAGACCAGGGATGCCTACGATCAGTCAGTTGATCCGCAAGCCGCGGCAGGAAAAGACCTATCGCGAAAAGGCGCGCCATCTCGGCGCCTGCCCGCAGAAGCGGGGCGTCTGCACGCGGGTCTATACGACAACGCCGAAGAAGCCGAATTCGGCGTTGCGCAAGGTTGCAAAGGTCCGCCTGACCAATGGTTTCGAGGTGATCGGCTACATCCCGGGCGAGGGGCATAATCTGCAGGAGCATTCGGTCGTCATGATCCGCGGCGGCCGGGTGAAGGATCTGCCCGGCGTGCGCTATCACATTCTGCGCGGCGTGCTCGACACCCAAGGCGTCAAGAACCGCAAGCAGCGCCGTTCCAAATACGGCGCCAAGCGGCCGAAATGACATTCAGGTGAATTTACAGACAGCGAGAGACTGGAGTTTCAGGGTCGTCGCCGCGGTTGACAATTGCCGCCTTTGAACAACCTAATGAGATCCGACGGAGCCCAACGATGTCGCGCCGCCATAGCGCCGAAAAACGGGAAGTCATTCCGGACGCGAAGTTCGGGGATGTCATTCTCACCAAATTCATGAACTCGATCATGTACGACGGCAAAAAGTCGATCGCCGAGGCGATCGTCTATGACGCCTTCGACATCATCGAGCAGAAGCTGCGGTCGGAGCCGCTTCCGGTCTTCAAGCAGGCCTTGGATAATGTCGCTCCGGCGATCGAGGTTCGCTCTCGCCGGGTCGGCGGCGCGACCTATCAGGTGCCGGTCGAGGTCCGCGCGGAGCGCCGCCAGGCGCTTGCCATTCGATGGATCATCAACGCCGCGCGCGGCCGCAACGACAAGACGATGGTCGATCGTCTGTCGGCGGAGTTGATGGACGCCGCCAATAATCGCGGCAATGCGGTCAAGAAGCGGGAAGACACGCATCGCATGGCGGAAGCCAACCGCGCGTTTTCGCATTATCGTTGGTAGAAAAGTTAAGGTTAAGCGGTTGTCCGCCTTAAGGGATTGGGTCATGCCCCGCAGCCATCCGATCGAGGATTACCGAAACTTCGGCATCATGGCCCATATCGATGCGGGCAAGACGACGACGACGGAGCGGATTCTCTATTATTCCGGCAAATCGCACAAGATCGGCGAAGTCCATGACGGCGCGGCCACCATGGATTGGATGGAGCAGGAGCAGGAACGGGGGATCACGATCACCTCCGCCGCGACGACGACGTATTGGCGGGGCAAGCGCCTTAACATCATCGACACGCCAGGCCATGTCGATTTTACGATCGAAGTCGAGCGCTCGCTGCGGGTGCTTGACGGCGCTGTCTGCGTCCTAGACGGCAACCAGGGCGTGGAACCGCAGACCGAGACGGTCTGGCGCCAAGCCGAGAAATACAATGTCCCGCGCATCGTCTTCGTCAATAAGATGGACAAAACCGGCGCCGATTTTCAGCGCTGCGTCGAGGATATCAAAACCAAGGTCGGGGGCCGCCCGGTCTGTATTCAACTGCCGCTTGGATCGGAGGCCGATTTCAAGGGCATCATTGATCTTGTGCGGATGAAAGCCGTGGTTTGGCAAGACGAGGCGCTTGGGGCCAAATATGCCGACGCGGAAATCCCGGATGATCTGCAAGCCAAGGCGGCGCAATACAGGCATATGCTCATCGAGGCGGCGGTCGAACTCGACAACGATGTCATTGCCGCCTATCTCGACGGCACGGAACCGGACGCCGCGACCTTGCGGCGTCTCTTGCGCAAGGCAGTCCGCGACATCGCCTTCATCCCGATTCTGTGCGGCGCGGCATTCAAGAACAAGGGCGTGCAGCCATTGCTCGACGCCGTGGTGGATTTGCTTCCCTCACCCCTCGACCGCAAGGCGATCAGGGGCGTCGACATGGCGACCGGCGCCGATGTGGTCCGGCTGCCGCGCGACGAAGACCCTTTTTCCATGCTCGCCTTCAAGATCATGGACGATCCCTTTGTTGGCACGATTACTTTCGGGCGCGTTTATTCGGGCCATGTGGAGTCGGGCACCACCGTCTTGAACTCGACCAAGGACAAGAAGGAGCGGGTCGGGCGCATGCTTCTCATGCACGCGAATAACCGCGAGGATATCAAGGAAGCCTATGCGGGAGATATTGTTGCGCTGGCCGGCTTGAAGGATACGAGGACCGGAGATACGCTCTGCGATCAGCACAAGCCTGTTATCCTGGAGCGGATGGAATTCCCCGAACCCGTGATCGAGATCGCCATCGAGCCGAAATCCAAGGCCGATCAGGAAAAGCTCGGCGTCGCCTTGGCGAAACTTGCCGCGGAAGATCCCTCCTTCCGGGTTTCGACCGATCCGGAATCCGGGCAAACCATCTTGAAGGGCATGGGCGAGCTCCATCTCGACATCAAGGTCGATATTCTGCGGCGCACCTATAAGGTCGACGCCAATATCGGGGCGCCGCAAGTCGCCTATCGCGAGAAACTGACCCGGCGCGAGGTGATCGATTACATCCACAAGAAGCAGACCGGCGGCTCGGGCCAATATGCGCGCGTGAAAATAATCTTCGAGCCGAACGAGCCGGGCATGGGCTCGAGCTTCGAGAGCAAGGTCGTCGGCGGCACGGTGCCGAAGGAATTTATTCCCGGCGTCGAGAAGGGAATCAACAGCGTCATGGGATCGGGCTTTCTCGCCGGCTTCCCGGTTGTCGATGTCAAGGCGACCTTGGTCGATGGTGCCTATCACGACGTCGATTCGTCCGTCCTTGCGTTCGAGCTCGCCGCGCGCGCGGCATTTCGCGAAGCGCTGCGAAAAGGCGGCTCCGTCTTGCTCGAACCGATCATGAAGGTCGAGGTGACCACCCCCGAGGACTACACGGGCTCGGTCATGGGCGACCTTCTCGGCAGGCGCGGGCAGGTCCAGGGGCAGGACATGCGCGGCAACGCGGTCGTCATCAATGCGATGGTGCCGCTCGCCACGATGTTTGGCTATGTCAATCAGCTGCGATCCTTCAGCCAAGGCCGCGCCAACTACACGATGCAATTCGATCATTATGAACAGGTCCCGGCGGGCGAAGCCGGGAAGATTCAGGCCAAATACACCTGACCCTTTGAGGCAGCACGTGAGAAAATCGTAAAGGAGCCGGACGATGGGCAAGGAAAAATTCAAGCGGACAAAGCCGCACTGCAATATCGGAACAATCGGTCACGTCGATCATGGCAAGACGACGCTAACCGCGGCAATCACCAAGGTTTTGGCCGAGACGGGGGGCGCGACCTTTACCTCCTACGATCAGATCGACAAGGCGCCGGAAGAAAAAGCGCGCGGGATTACTATCTCGACGGCGCATGTCGAATACGAGACCAAGAAGCGGCATTACGCCCATGTCGATTGTCCGGGCCACGCCGACTACATAAAAAACATGATTACCGGCGCGGCGCAGATGGATGGCGCGATTTTGGTCGTCTCGGCGGCGGACGGCCCGATGCCGCAAACCCGCGAGCATATTCTGCTTGCCCGCCAGGTCGGCGTCCCGGCGCTGGTCGTCTATATGAATAAGGTCGACATGGTCGATGATCCCGAGCTTCTGGAGCTCGTCGAGCTCGAGGTTCGCGAGCTTTTGTCGAAGTACGATTTTCCCGGCGACGACATTCCGATCGTCCAAGGTTCGGCGTTGTGCGCGCTCGAGGGCCGCAATCCGGAGATCGGGCACGATTCGGTATTGAGGCTGATGGACGCGGTGGACGCCTATATTCCGCAGCCCGAGCGTCCGATCGATCAGCCATTTTTGATGCCAGTCGAGGACGTGTTCTCGATTTCTGGCCGCGGCACCGTCGCCACCGGCAGGGTTGAGCGCGGGGCCGTCAAGGTCGGCGAGGAGGTCGAGATCGTTGGCCTGCGGACGACGGCGAAGACGGTTGTCACCGGCGTCGAGATGTTCCGTAAGTTGCTCGATCAGGGTCAGGCTGGCGACAACATCGGCGCGCTTTTGCGCGGCACCAAGCGCGAGGATGTCGAGCGCGGCCAGGTCTTGTGCAAGCCGGGCTCGGTAAAGCCACACACGAAGTTCAAGGCGGAAGCCTATATCCTGACCAAGGACGAGGGCGGCCGTCATACTCCGTTCTTCACCGACTACCGGCCGCAATTCTATTTCCGGACCACCGACGTGACCGGCGTCGTGACCTTGCCGGAAGGCACCGAGATGGTGATGCCCGGCGACAATGTGACGATGGATATCGAGTTGATCGTTCCGATCGCGATGGAGGAGAAGCTGCGCTTCGCCATCCGCGAAGGCGGCCGCACCGTCGGCGCCGGGGTCGTCGCCTCGATTACGGAATAGCGTGGACGCACGCGTTCGCGCGGTTGGATATACTGGACTTCCTGCCGGCGCCTATCGGGCACGGCACGAGGACGAGCGAGGATTGGGATGAGCCGAGGGGCCCAAGGGCCGCGGCCGGGAAGCAGGGATTTCATGCGATGAACGGCCAGAATATTCGCATTCGCCTCAAAGCCTTCGATCATCGAATCCTCGATTCCTCGACGAAGGAGATCGTCTCGACGGCGAAGCGGACGGGAGCCCAGGTGCGAGGCCCCATTCCGCTGCCGACGAAGATCGAGAAATTCACCGTCAACCGTTCGCCGCATGTCGATAAGAAATCGCGTGAACAGTTCGAGATAAGG
>JBOHJQ010000089.1:0-13937 GCA_050728655.1 Methylocella sp. | reverse complement strand
TGGGGTCACACGTTCTGGTTCATGGAAGAGCTGTTCGTCGAACCGCTGCACTGGATGTTCGTCTTCTTCGGCTGGTTCTCGCTTGCGGTGTTCGGCGTGACGCTGCAGCTGATTGGCCGCGTCGTCGAGCTTGCGCACGGCCACGAGGAGCTGCTCGGTCTCGAGCCGGCGGAATAACTAAGCGCTTCGTGTGTTGTTGACGATTGAACAAGAGTAGGTAATTTCCCCCGCTGGCGCTTCGGCTCCAGCGGGGGAAATATTATGGGAGCTCAATACAATGTTGATCCGAGGAATCGCCGCGTGGCTCTTGGCCATGGTTCTGTTTGCTGCCGCCGCGCATGCGCATGGCGGGGTGGGCATGGTGGATAATAGATGCGTTTTGCGGATTGGGCCGGACATCATGTTCTTCACCGGATACCAGCCGCAAAATTCCCGGGACGAGTTTTGCGACGATATTCCCAACACCGGGCAAACGGTTGTCGTGCTCGATATGCAAAATAGCGAGCTCCGCGACATGCAGACCGAAATCCGCATCATCAAGGATGAGGGAAACCATACGACGATGAATGGGCTCCCGTTCCTGACCGACGCCGAGCTGGGGAGCCCGCAAGTTCTCGACCCGGTGACGATCAAGCATGTGCAGCCGAAGACCTATCCGACCGGCACGCTGAACTTCGACTACACCTTTCCCGAGACCGGCAAATTCATTGGCATCGTGACGGTGAAAAACGCGCACGGACAGACCTATGTGTCGCAGTTCCCGTTTTCGGTGGGCAAGGGATTTGGCAAAAGCTTCGGGATCTATATCTCGATGGTCGTGGTGCTCCTCGCCGCGGTTTTCATGCTTTGGCACCTGGGCCGAAAGCAGAAGCCCGCTACCCCGAACAAGCCGGCGTGAGTTGGTTCCGGAGAATTTTCCGGCTGGCCATTTTTTTTCGGATAGCCGCCGACGTAGCTGCGGCTCTTGGCCTTCGAGTTTCGCCGTCGGGAGGAACGCCAGGCCAGCGGGCGGGCAGCCCAAAGACGGCGGCATGGGGCGTAGCAGTGCTTGGTTCACAAAAATATACCGCCCGAAGGCGTAAAGAACAACCATAGTATGAATCTTAGAGTGTGACCATGAAGCTTACCCTGCCTTCCCAAGTTCAAAATATTTTAGGTATATTGAGCTTTAAGCTCGGCCCGGACGTGCTCCCGAAATCGCCAGTTCTCTTGGCCGTCAGCACCGTTGCTTTTGCGGCGGCTGTATTCTTGTTTCAATATAATTTCTATTCCCTGGCTAGGGCGGCGGCGAGCGGTATCGGAAGCGCCGTTTTATTGGCTTTGGTCGCGCTGGTGTGTGCGCGTGTTTCCGGTCACAACGAACGGCTGACGCAGACGCTTACCGCGCTTGCCTTGGGCGGCGCCATTGTGATTTTTGTCCGGACGGCTTTGGGATTTTTCATATTCGTTGCACCAAATCTTGCGGAGTTGCCAGATATTAATGTCCGGCAATTGACGGCATTTTTGCTGTTTCCTCTTTATGTGTGGAACATCTTTGTATTTGCATTTTTGTTCCGGAGATCTTTCCGTACTGATACAGTCATTTCGTTCGCCATTTCGATCGCGCTAGTGGTCAGTTTGTACTTTTCGGTGCCATTAGCATTTAAATCCCTGTAGCGGCATTGGCGGCCGCTGCCCAGTTGAAACGCCGTTGCTTGGCCAGGGGAAGCCGACGCTCATTTTCAGTCGCGGTTGGCAATAAAGACCCGCGGCCACCGGCACGCGCGGGTTCTGTTCGAGGACTGAATGAGTGTCAACAAGATCGCCTACCAGGGCGAGCCGGGCGCCAATTCCCATATCGCTTGCGACAACGTCTATCCCACATGGGAAGCTTTACCCTACGCGACCTTCGAGGATGCGCTCGCCGCCATCGCCGACGGCGCCGCGACGCTCGGCATGATTCCGATCGAGAATTCGATCGCAGGGCGGGTCGCCGACATCCATCACCTATTGCCTAGCTCCGGTCTCTACATCGTCGCGGAATATTTTTTGCCGGTCCATTTTCAGTTGCTTGGCATCAGGGGGGCGAGACTGGATGAGGTGAGAGCGGTCTACAGCCATGTGCACGCGCTTGGCCAATGCCGCATAATTATCCGCGCGCATGGCCTCGCCGCGCATGTGACCGGAGATACCGCTGGGTCCGCGCGGGAGGTGGCGGAATGGCGCGATCCGTGTCGCGCGGCGATTGCCACGCGCCTCGCGGCGGAAATTCACGGTCTCGATGTGCTCGCCGCCGACATCGAGGACGAACCGCATAACACGACGCGTTTCGTCGTGCTTTCGAAAATCCCGCAATGGGCGAAGGCCGCAGCCGGACCGGTCGTCACGAGCTTTGTTTTCAAGGTCCGCAACGTGCCGGCGGCGCTCTACAAGGCGCTCGGCGGTTTCGCCACCAATGGCGTCAATATGACCAAGCTCGAAAGCTACATGGTCGACGGGGAGTTCACCGCCACCCAATTTTTGGCCGATGTCGAGGCCCATCCGGATGAGCCGGGGCTGGCGCGCGCGTTGGAGGAGCTGGCGTTCTTTTGCAAGGAATTAAAAGTTCTCGGGGTCTATCCGGCGCATCCGTTCCGAATCGAAACTCAAATGCGCGAGCGGCGAGGTCCGTGAGCAAGAGCAAATCCGCGCAATCGTACCTTTCAGGACGATTGGCGCGCGAGACAACCATACATTTCGCAGGCGCGACGAGATAGGAAGCGGAGATTTGGATCAAGCGCGGTGCTCCGATAGGGTTTATCTTTTAGCCGCGTGGTTTTTTCTAAAATGCTTTCCAGGCTTTGGGAATAAGGCGCTTCCGGGGATCGAATTGTCAGGCCGATGTCTCATGAATGTCTTTTGTTTTTTCCTTCGACCTCTGCGTACGAAGCGCCGCCTCAAATAAGCGGCGCGCCGACATTACGGCTTGGTCGTCGGGGGGTGATTTTGCAAGCCGATTCATGCCTTGCGGTTCGTCCCGCGAGCCGCTAGGACGTGTTTGATCCAAGCAAAGGGGGCGGCTCCGTGGGCCGGCGTGTCTCATCTGTCACCTTTCAGGACATTGCGAGTTCTTCGAAAGCGCTTCGAGACGCAAACCTGCTCCACAGTCAAGGCCGGCTGAGCGAGGCGGAGCAGCGTTACCAAATCGTACTTGCAGCGGACGGCCGCAATTTCGATGCTCTCTATCGCCTAGGCTTGATCCGGCTGCAGCAGGCGCGTTTCGGCAGTGCCGCCGATCTTTTCCGCCATGCGCTCAAGGTCGAGCGGCGGTCTGTCGACGCTCACCATCACCTGGCCGTCGCGCTATCTGGACTTGAGCGATATGAAGAGGCCATCCGGCTTTATGAGAAGACACTTGCCATGAAGCCGGACCATCCAGAGGCGCACAACAACCTTGCCCATTCGTTGCAAATGCTCGGCCGAAATGAGCAGGCGATGGCCCACTATGAGAAAGCGCTCGCGATCAAACCTGGCTATGTTGAAGCCAGGAACAATCTCGGTGCCATGCTTCAGACGCTAGGGCGACTTGCGGAGGCCATCCCGCACTACGAGATGGCGCTGGCTGCTAGGCCCGATTATGCCGCGGCTCACAAGAACCTTGGCAATGTTCTAGGGACGCTCAACCGCCATCAAGAGGCGGCCGTTTATCTTGAACAAGCGCTGGCTCTCAAGCCGGACGATATTGAAGCTCTCATTGCTCTCGGCAACACGCTTCTTAGGCTCGACCAGGTTGACGAGGCAATGGCGCGTTTTGAAAGAGTCCTTGCCCTCAACCCTGCCAATGTCGATGCCTTGAATGGTCTCGGCAGCGCGGTTCACATGCTCGGCCGCTCCGAGGAGGCTATCCTCCACTATCAGTCGGCGATTGCCATCAACCCAGCCGACGTCGAAGCCCACAGCAAGCTTGGAGACACGCTTCTGGCGCTCGGTAGGTCGAAGGACGCGAACGCGGCCATGGAGAGGGCGGTAGCCCTGTCGCCCAGGAAAGCGGGCTACTACTGGAATTTGGCCAATGCCAAACGATTTGCTGAGGACGACCCGCATCTTGCCGCGATGAAAGCTCTGACGCACCGGCTTGGGTCGCTCAACGAAGAGGAGCAGATCGACCTGCACTTTGCGCTCGGCAAGGCCTATAGTGATTTGGGTGCTCACGCGCAGTCTTTTGAACACGTGCTTGCGGGCAACATTCTCATGCGACAGCGGGTATCCTACGATGAGGCGAAGGCCTTGGGCCGGTTCGAGCAGATGCGCGATGTCTTCACCACCTCGTTGCTGACCGAGAAGCGAGGACTCGGAGATCCATCGGCCGTACCGGTCTTTATTGTTGGCATGCCGCGCTCCGGCACGACTCTGATCGAGCAGATCCTCGCGAGCCACCCGAAAGTTTTCGGTGCTGGCGAACTACGCGAGATGGCGGCTCTTGCCGAGCAAGTCAACGGTCCGGACGGAACCTCCGTGCCCGAGGCGGTTCCAGCAATGTCTGGCGAGCGCCTGCGCCGCCTCGGCGCCGACTATTTGCAGGCGATCAGGCGATCGGCGCCCCAAGCCGAGCGAATTACCGACAAGATGCCGGGCAATTTCCTCTTGGCAGGCCTTATACATCTCGCGCTTCCAAATGCGCGCATCATTCATGCTTGCCGCGATCTGCGCGATACCGCCTTTTCCTGCTTCTCGCTCCTGTTCACGCGCGGGCAGGTTTACAGCTACGACATGGCGGAGCTTGGCCGCTATTGCTGCGGCTATCAAAAGCTAATGGCGCATTGGCACAATGTGATGCCCGGCGCGATACTTGACGTGCAATACGAGCGGGTGGTTGCCGATCTCGAACAGCAGGCCCGGCGGGTCATCGCCCACTGCGGCCTAGCATGGGACGCGGCGTGTCTCGATTTTTACCGGACGCAGCGATCCGTTCGCACCGCGAGCGCGGCCCAGGTTCGCCAGCCGATTTATCACAGTTCGATCGGGCGCTGGCGGCCCCACGAAGATTCCTTGCAACCGTTGCTGCAGGCCCTAGAGGCATGAGCAACATAACTGCCTTCAGACCGGGCCTTACTCCGTTCGGAGAATATTTAAGCTGAGATATAAGAACATCGTGGCCGCTGATGCAGTGAAAGCCCCGGAACGCCGTTCCGGGGCTTTTGCTGCGTCAATTGGGATGATGCAAGATCAATATCGCGCCACCACAGGTTCCCCTCCACCCCAAAAGCGGAAGTTCACGCCAAGCTTGAGAGTCTCGAATGTCGTGTGGGTGTTGATTGTCTGAATATTCGGATTGATAGAACCTGCAACATTGTTGAAGGTCTCGGTTCCATGGCCAGTATCGTAATAGTTGCCTTCGAGGAAGAGGGACCAGGCTGGTGCAAATGCCCACTCAACGCCGGCGCCAACGGTCCAGCCGGTGCGCGTGGCTGATGGCGCGCCGAGAAAGACGCCGCTATTTTCGATTTCAAACCTTGTATCAGCGAAGACGACGCCACCCCTGAAATAAAGCAGCACATTGCTCATCGCGGGGATCGCGTATCCGACGCGGCCGGTGACGGTGCCGAACAAAGGAATCCGGTTCCGGAGCGTCCAAGGCGCGTTGAACTCATCCTGGTTCGTGCCTTCGATGTTCGCGCCGTCTATCGTGCCTTCGACGCCAATGACAAAGCTGGTGGCGGAAAATTGCCAATCGCAACCGAGCTGGCCGCCATAGATGCCGCCGGACGTGTCGGTGATGGCCGATCGGTTCGAGGTTGTGAAGCCGTCGATGTTGCCGTCCGGCTGCGTGTCCTGCCACGTGTTCCGGCCGGAAGCCAGGCCGACATGCGGGCCGATATGGCAGCCCGTCCAGCTGAACACGGGCGCCGGCGGCACATACGGCGTTCCGAGATCAGCGGCATACGCGCAATTCGCGGTCCCGATCGCCGAGGCCGCTACGCTGGCAAGCAATGCCTTCCTCATGGTAAATCTCCTAAGCGCTTGTCTATTGCTCTTGCAAGCAAGCCCAAATCGTTTGCACAGCCAAGTAAATATCGCTGCATTCTGGTCAGCCGGCCCTGAATACTGTGCTATGTTGCAAATTTAGCACAAATTGTAACCGGGATTCACCGGCGACGGCTTGCTCCAACTTGGAGCTACGTCACTTTTGGTGCCTCGCAAAAAGCAGGGGTGCCTTGATCGGCCAGCAATCACTCTACCGCTGCCGCGATCTTTTCCCCGCGTAGGGATTGTCGCTGGTTTTTTTCGAGATGCGAATGGGGACACCCGGCAGATCGAAGGCGTTCCGCAGGCCGTTGGCGAGAAAGCGTTCGTAGCTCGCGGGCAAAGCGTCGAGCTGATTGCCGAATAGGATGAAATAAGGCGGCCGCGCGCGGAGTTGCGTCATGTAGCGGATTTTGATGCGCCTTCCTGCGACCGCGGGCGGCGGGGTCTCTTCGAGGGTGGCGGCAAGCCAGCGATTGAGCCGCGCCGTCGCAATCCGTTTGTTCCAAATTTCATGGACTTGGAAAATCGCCTCCATCAGTCTCTCGACACCTTCCCCCGTCGCGCCGGAAACCGGCACGACCGGCGCGCCTTTCACCTGAGGCAAAAGCCTCCCCGCCTCTGCCCGCAATTCGCCAAGCGCGGCGCTCTTGGCTTCGATCAGATCCCATTTATTGAGGCCGATGACGAGCGCCCTGCCCTCGCGCTCGGCGAGATCGGCGAGAGTCAGATCCTGCTTCTCAAAAGGGATCGCCGCGTCGAGCAGCAACACCACGACTTCGGCGAATTTCGCCGCGCGCAAGGCATCGGCACCGGCAAGCTTTTCCAAATCGTCCGCGACCCTTGCGCGCTTGCGCAAGCCTGCCGTGTCGAACATTTTGATCCGACGGTTTTGCCACTCGAAATCGATGCCGATCGTATCGCGGGTGAGGCCGGGTTCGGGTCCCGTCAGCTGGCGGTCCTGACCAAGAATCCGGTTGAGGAGCGTCGACTTGCCGGCATTGGGACGACCTATGATCGCTATCCGCAGCGGCTTCGTGACATCGAGCTCGGAGCCATCTTGATCCTCCCCCGGCGGCGCGCGCGTGGCATCTTCCTCCGGCTCGACCGGCAGGGCAGTTGCGTCCGGAAACGCCTCGCGCAGCGCCACATAAAGTCCGGCCAGACCGTCCCCATGCTCGGCCGAAAGCGGCACCGGCTCGCCAAGCCCCAAATCGAAGCCTTCGAGCGCGCCCGCCGCGCCGGCGCGCCCCTCGGCCTTGTTGGCGACGAGGATCAAGGGCTTATTCGCGCGGCGAACGAGATTGGCGAAGAAGCGATCGGCCGGCGTCAAACCCGCGCGCGAGTCGAATACGAAGAATATCGCATCGGCGAGGTCGAGCGCCGCTCCGGTCTGGGCGCGCATCCGGCCGGGCAAGGAGGCGCTGCCGCCCTCCTCTAGTCCGGCGGTGTCGATGATCTTGAAGGCGAGATCACCTAGTCTGGCTTCGCCCTCGCGCCGGTCGCGGGTCACTCCTGGGCGGTCGTTCACAAGCGCGAGCTTTCTCCCGGCAAGCCGGTTGAACAGCGTTGATTTGCCAACGTTCGGTCGGCCAATGATCGCGACGGTAAGCATTGTTGCGGACTGTCACTTGGCCGGCGCGTCCCCGGGCGGCGGGGTTCCAGCTTGCCCACTCGCGGGCGGCATCGCCGCCGATTGAACCAGACCGAGAAGAGCTTGGGCGCGCATATGCACGCCGGCCGGCGCCCGCGGGTCGGAGACGATCCCATCGAACCAGTTCCCAGCAGCGTCAAAGGCCTTCCGCTTCAACGCGGCAAGGCCAAGCAGCTCGCGGACCTGATGATGATAGGGAAAAGAGTCCGAGGCAAGCGGCGCGAATTTGCGTTCGAATTCCAGCGGATCGTCGCTGTCTAGGCGCAGCATGGCCGTGCGCAGCTTGGCGAAATCCTTAAAGGCCGAATCATAGCCCGGGTCGGCCGCCAGCGCCTCATAGGCCTTGATCGCCGCCTGCGGATCGCTCGCCGCGCGCTCGTCCGCCGCGCGCAGACGCGCGAGGATCGCATAACCCTTGGGCGCGGTTTTGCTCAGCGCCTCGAAAGCCGCTGCCGCCTCGGCGGACTTGCCGTCGCGCGACAGTTGCGCGGCGGCTTCGTATTTGGCGCCGGCCGCCAGCGCCGCCGCGTCGCGGTAATGGCCGTAGAGGCGGAAGCCCCCCGTCCCGGCCACGACGAGAACCGCCAAGGCAATCAATAAATACCGGTATTTGGTCCATAGCCGGACGATGCGGTCGCGGCGGACGTCTTCGTCGACTTCGCGGAAAAAATCGGCCATCTCGGTCACTTACACTCAAAGAAAGGCGCGAAGGGCATTGCATGAATAGCGCGCGGATGGAAGCTTCTTTTTGGCAAGCGTCCGAGACTCCGGTGCAGAGCCCGGCGTGGCGGCAGCTGAACGCCACGCAAGCCGGGGCGAAATGAGAGCTTCGCCGAGAAATCAGAACTCGGACCCGCCATCGCAGTGGAATGGCGCTCCTTCACACTGGCGCCATGCGGCACCGCTAACGCCAGCCCGCGACGGTTAGGAGTAAAAGTTCCCAATAAATGGAGTAAAGTCGATGGCGACCCGAATTCGGTGGCTTGGCAGCGCGCTCGGAGCATGCATGATTGCCGCGGTGAATATAGCTCCCTCAGCCAGGGCTGAAAATACCGCAACACCCATTAGGCACGTCGTCGTGATTTTCCAGGAGAATGTCTCCTTTGATCATTACTTTGGCACTTACGCTTATTCGCAAAATCCAGGCAATGAGCCAGGTTTCTGGGCGGCGCCGGATACGCCGTCGGTGAACGGGCTCACTGGCGGGCTGCTCACCGCCAATCCGAACAAATTTAATCCGTTCAGGCTCGATCGCAGCCAAGCGGCAACATGCGATCAAGATCACGATTATACGGCCGAGCAACAGGCCTTCCACGCTGGATTGATGGACAAGTTTCCGCAGTTTGCCGGGGTCGGCGGCCCTGGCTGTCCAGACTATGGCTTCGGCACGAATTTGGTCATGGGCTATTTCGACGGAAACACGGTCACCGCGATGTGGAATTATGCGCAGCATTTCGCGATGAGCGACAATTCTTTCGGCACAACCTTTGGGCCATCCACACCGGGTGCTATCAACCTGATCTCTGGCCAGACCAATGGCGCAAGCCCGCCCGATCAGACTGGCGATACCGTTCAAGGAACGATCATCAGCGATCCACAGCCAACAGGCGATGTCTGTACAACGCGCAACAAGGTAAAGATGGTCAGCGGAAAAAACATCGGCGATTTATTGAATGTGAAAGGCATAAGCTGGGGCTTTTTTCAGGGCGGATTTGATCTCACGATCACCAATCCCGACGGCAGCACGGGTTGCAACAGGTCGCACACTTCGGCGGTGACCAATGTTAAGAAGGGTGACTACATCGCCCATCATGAGCCATTTCAATATTACGCGTCGACGGCCAATCTGAACCACGCCCGTCCAAGCTCGGTCGGGGCTATTGGCACAACCGATGCTGCAAATCATCAATATGATATTCATGATTTCTTCGACGCGTTGGCCAGGGGAAACTTCCCGGCGGTCTCTTTTCTTAAAGCGGCAGGCTATCAGGATGGCCACGCAGGCTACTCTTCCCCGCTCGACGAGCAAACCTTTGTCGTAGAGACCATCAACAGGCTGCAAAGGAGCCCGGAATGGGGGTCCACCGCGGTCATCATCTCTTGGGATGATTCCGACGGCTGGTACGATCATCAAATGGGGCCAATTGTAAGTCAGTCGAACACCTCGGCTGACGCGCTGACTGGCCCGGGCTCCTGCGGCCAAGCACCGAGCGGGGCCGCACAGGGCCGTTGTGGATATGGTCCCCGCTTGCCGCTTCTGGTGGTTTCACCCTACGCCAAGAGAAACTTCGTCGATCACAGCGTGACAGACCAGAGTTCCATCCATCGCTTCATCGAGGATAATTGGGGCGTCGGCCGCATCGGCAATGGATCCTTTGACGCAATCGCCGGGTCGCTAGAAAATATGTTCGACTTTGACAGCAGGGAGAGGGATCGTAGGCTCTGCCTCAATCCTTCAACCGGCGAACGCAAGGATGATTGTTTTGAAGACGACCGTTGAGAACATGCCGGGGCGCCTGTAAACGGCGCTCCGGAATTCTTTGCGCTCAACTTTCGAGACGCGCCCTTTATGCGCCGCCCATAATTTGTTGAGCCACATGCCAATCAGAAAGAGCGCAAGAGGCTTGTCCGTGCGGGCGGTATATCGGCCACTGAAAATCTCGGTCATCTCCAGTCTCCGCGCCTGAAATATCAGTCGAGGGGGGCAGCCCCGGATTAAAAGTCCGGGGCATTTCATCGAGCAACTCCCTACTTGTACGGCATCAGCCCGAGCATCCATGAAAAGTCCTGCGATGTCCAACCAGAGGTGTTGGCAGGAGGCAGGCAGTTCTCGTTCGGGTTGCTATAGCAGGCGAATCCTATAGATGGCCAATTTGTTGGGAAATTCGGCGGCGCTAGGGGCCCCCCGAAATTCTGCTGAGGTTGGCTGTTCTGGCCGTTGAAATAAGCATACTTGTGGCACGTAATGCATGACGCCTGGCCTGGAGCAACTTGAGCATTAAATTCCACGAAGGAACTCCCCAGGGGAAGCGCCGTCCCGTCGCGATCAACGAATTGGGTCTGGACTCCAGTAAGGAAGTAGTTATTGAAGGCCGGGTCGAGTTTCGCTGATTTCATACGTTCCCGCAACTGTGGGCTCTGCGCAACGGATTGGCCGGGCCCGTAGGGCTGTCTGGAGTTTGTCCCCCAAGGATCGTAGCAAGCAACATAGAGTGCGGGATCACATCGGTTCGGATTGGTGATGGCGCTGTTTGGTTCGAATGTTGCCCACACCCAATCCTTTAGGACTTTGGATGTGACGTGGAGGCCAACGAGAGCATAGCAGGTCCCATTGATGTTCTCTGTGTAGAGTTGATGAGTTTGGTCAGGGCAGGTGAATGTGGCATTGGTAAAAGAAGAAGCGGGGACCCAGTCTACTTTGACCTCCACCGCTTCTTTGGGGAAAGTGATTGCGTTCGAGTGCTGGTTCCCATAGGCCTGTTGCCCAGTGAGAGTTGTCAGGCCATTCTTGGTGAGAAATTTGAGTTCGGCTGGATTGACGTATACCTCCTCATAAAAGCAGGGGTTCGAGCTTAGGTTCGCGGGAAAAAACCCATTAAAAACCGGCGTGGTTTCCGCACTCGGCGCATTCATTGGTGCACCGGGGCTGCACTGGCCCTGAGCCAGGGCGGCTGCGGTCTTCGCGCCGGCGTTCTTTCGAAGAAGAGGGCTTTGATGCAGATGGCGCAACTTCCTCGCGGTTTCCCCCGCCGCAGCGGCTGGCGGACAGCTGCCCGGTTGGATGAGGCAGGTTTGCTCTGTCCAGCTCTCGAACAACGGAGAGCCATTGTCCGGCTTCATCACTTGCACGAATAGCCACCAGGCAAAGTTTGCCGTGCTAACGGAATCACCTACCGCTGGCGCTTCGCCTGCTTGGGAAGCGGCGTTGGCCGCCGCAACGAGAGAAGTTCTTTCCTTCCAGCTTTGACCAAGCACAGAACTGCTTGCCGCGACGGCAAGCAGTAAGGCGATCGCGTGAAAAATTCTTTTTTTCATCGGGGGCACCTCTCGTTGGAATTCATCATGGTCTGTCACAAATGATGGATATCAAATGAGGACCACCGTCATGCTATCGCAGCAATTCGCTCTTTTCAAGCAGAGTTGCGCATTCCCACGGGGCGGGAGAGGAGTTACCACTTCGCATGTAGCCGTTTCCCAATCTCACTCAGCCGCATAGCGCGCTGGCTTACGATCTTGCTTAAGGACGAGAGGCTTTACTCCGCGCTCCTTGCCATGATCCCGTGCGATCAGGGTGTAGATTGCCGGCGTCACGAACAACGTGAAAATCGTACCGATGCTCATCCCCGCCGCGATGACGATGCCGATCGCGAAGCGGCTCCTCGCGCCGGCGCCCTCGGCGACGATCAGGGGAACCATCCCGACCACCATGGCCGCCGTGGTCATGAGAATCGGGCGCAACCGCACGGCGGCGGCATGTTCGATCGCCTCGCGGCGGCCAAAACCTTCCTGCACCTGCAGCCTGTTGGCGAATTCCACCATCAGGATACCATGTTTGGAAATGAGGCCGATCAGGGTGACGAGCCCGATCTGCGAATAAATATTCATGCTCGCCGCGCCGACAACTCCAAGGATGTTCATTGGCAGTAGCGCGCCGAACATCGACGTCGGCAGGGCGATGAGAATAATGAAAGGATCGCGGAAACTTTCAAATTGCGCCGCGAGCACGAGGAAAATCACAATTAGCGCGAAGACGAAAGTGACGATGAGCGTGTTGCCTTCCTGGACGAACTGGCGGCTCTCTCCCTGGTAATCGACGCTGTAGCCCTCCGGCAAGAGCTCCTTTGCCTTCTGTTGCAGAAAGCCGATTGCCTCGCCAAGCGTATGTCCAGGGAACGGCACGCCCTGCAACGTCGCCGAGTTCAATTGCTGGAAAGTCGGCAATCCATTCGGCTGCACCCTGGTCGAGAGACTCGCAACCGTCGCGAGCGAAACCAGCGCGCCGGAACTGGTGCGCAGCTGATAGCGGGTCAGCCAATCCGGCGTGAGCCGGAAGTCTCGCGGCGCCTGCGGGATGACTTCGTAACTGCGCCCATGCAGGCCGAACCGGTTGACATAATTTCCGCCGAGCAATGTGGCGAGCGAGGAGCCGATACTCTGCATGCTGATGCCGAGGCGGTTCGCCTTGTCCGCATCGATCTTGAAGTCGATTTGCGGCATATCGAATTTGAGATCGCTGTTGGCGAAGAGAAACAACCCGCTGTCGCGCGCGGCCGTCTCGATCCCGGCCATGACATTCACGAGCTGACGGTAATCGCCGATGGTCCGGATCACGAATTGCACTGGAGGCCCGCCCGTCGAGCCAGGTAGCGACGGGCGGCCGAATGCCAGGATCTCGGCTCCGGTGACATTGGCGAGCTTCGGCTGAAACGCCTCCATGATCTCCTTCTGATTGCGTTTGCGCTCGCCCCATGGCTTCAACAGGAGGCCGCCAAAACCCTCGTGCACGCTGGGAGATCCATTGATGATGAAAACATGCTCTCGTTCAGGGATGCCGCTGGCCGCCGCTTCCACCTGCGCGGTCGCCTTTTCCATATAGTCGAGGTTGGCGTATTGGGGTGTCTTTATAAGCGTGAAAATGATGCCCTGATCTTCCTCCGGCGCCAGTTCCTTTGGTGTAGAGGCAAACATCACGCCGGTGAGCGCCAGGACGCCAATGAGGATCAAGACGGTCAGAGCGCGGAAGCCGAGAGTCTGGTGCAGCCGCCGCTGATAGCGCTGCCGCAGGCCGTCAAATACCCGGTCGTGAAAGGCGGGAAACCCGCGCGCCTGGGCCCGGGGCGGTTTCAGCAGATGCGAGCACATCATCGGCGACAAGGTGAGCGCGATGATGCCGGAGACGACGACCGAACCCGCGAGGGTGAACGCGAATTCGCGAAACAGCGAGCCGGTTAACCCCGAGACAAAGCCAATTGGCGCATAGACCGCGGCAAGCGTGATCGTCATCGAAACCACAGGCGCGGCGATCTCGTGCGCGCCTTGCAGCGCCGCGTCGCGCGCGGGCATCCCCTCTTCCATGTGGCGGTAGATGTTTTCAACGACGACGATCGCGTCGTCCACCACAAGACCGATCGCCAGCACGAGCGCGAGCAAGGTCAAGAGGTTCAGCGAATAGCCAAGCGCGAACAGAATTGTCATCACGCCGACGAGAGAAAGCGGAATGGTCACGATCGGGATAATCGTCGAGCGCAGATTGCCGAGGAAAAGGAAAATCACCACGATGACGATCAGCGCCGCTTCGCCA